>NZ_JBDJOA010000023.1:0-33482 GCF_039674765.1 Stenotrophomonas sp. TWI273 | reverse complement strand
GTGTGGGCGGGCGGCGGCCGGTCCGCCCGGCCCGGGTCCCCGTGGATTTCGCGGGTGCCGCCCCGCGGCCGGCACTACCCAGGACACAAAAAAGGGCCGCGATTCGCATCGCGGCCCCTTGGTCATACCGTGTGGCGCACCGTTACTTGGTGATGTCCACATCCTTGGTTTCGTGCAGGAACAGGCCGCCCACCACGACCGTCATCAACGCGATGATGATCGGGTACCACAGGCCGTAGTAGAGGTTGCCGGTACCGGCCACCAGCGCGAAGGAAATCGCCGGCAGGAAGCCACCGAACCAGCCGTTGCCGATGTGGTACGGCAGCGACATCGAGGTGTAGCGGATACGCGTCGGGAACAGCTCGACCAGGTAGGCGGCGATCGGGCCATAGACCATCGTCACGTACAGCACCAGCAGCCACAGCATGAAGATCGTGCCGGGGATGTTGATGCGCGCATTGTCAGCCTTGGCCGGGTAACCGGCGGCACCCAACGCACCCTTGAGCTCTCCGCCGAAGGCATCGCCCTTGGCCTTGAGTTCTTCCTTGGTCAGGCCTGCAGCCTCGTAGGAGGTCACGGCGGTGGTCCCGACGTTGACCGTCGCCAGCGTACCGGCCGGTGCCGGCTTCACTTCATAGGGCACACCGGCTTTGGTCAGGGCCGCGGTGGCCACGTCGCAGGAGCTGGTGAACTTGCGCAGGCCGACCGGATCGAACTGGAACGAGCAGGTGTTCGGGTCGGCATTGACCAGCGCCGGCGAGTTGGTGCGGGCTTCTTCGATGGCCGGGTTGGCGAAGTGGGTCAGGCCCTTGAAGATCGGGATGTAGGTGATGGCGGCCAACAGACAGCCGGCCAGGATGATCTTCTTGCGGCCGATACGGTCGGACAGCCAACCGAAGAAGATGAAGAACGGCACGCCCAGTGCCAGGGCTGCGGCGATCAGCAGATAGGAGGTGGTGGCGTCGACCTTGAGCATGCTGCTCAGGAAGAACAGCGCGTAGAACTGGCCGCCGTACCACACCACGGCCTGACCGGCTGCGGCACCGAGCAGGACCAGCAGCATCAGCTTGAGGTTGCCGTCCTTGAGGCTGTCACGGAACGGGGTCTTGGAGCCCTTGCCTTCGGCCTTCATCTGCTGGAACAGCGGGGATTCGCTCAGCTGCAGGCGGATCCACACCGAAATGCCCAGCAGCACGATCGAGACCAGGAACGGAATACGCCAGCCCCAGGCTTCGAACGCTTCATTGCCCAGGAAGTAGCGGCAGGCCAGGATGATCAGCAGCGACATGAACAGGCCGAGCGTCGCGGTGCACTGGATGAAGCTGGTGTACAGGCCACGCTTGTCGGCCGGTGCATGCTCGGCGACGTAGGTTGCCGCGCCACCGTATTCGCCACCCATCGCCAGGCCCTGGGCCAGACGCAGAATGATCAGGATCACCGGGGCGGCGAAGCCGATCGAGGCGTAGTTGGGCAGCACGCCGACCAGGAAGGTCGAGATGCCCATGATCAGGATCGTGACCAGGAAGGTGTACTTGCGGCCGATACGGTCGCCGAGGCTGCCGAAGAAGGCCGCGCCGAACGGGCGCACGAAGAAGCCGGCCGCGAACGCCAGCAGGGCGAAGATCATGCCGGTGGTTTCATTGACACCGCTGAAGAACTGCTTGGCAATGATCGCGGCGAGCGAGCCGTACAGGAAGAAGTCGTACCACTCGAAGACGGTCCCCAGGCTGGACGCGAAGATGACCTTCTTGTGTCCCTGGGTAAGTTGGGCTTTCGCCGGTGCAGGTGTTGTTGACATGGGACGCTTCCCCTCCGAAGCAATCGTGGTGTTGTGCCGGCTGTTCACCGGCAATCGTTTTTTCTTTTAGAAGCTGTACTTCGTGGTGAACTGCAGGCGGCTGATATCGCCCTTGCGGCCATCCTCGATCTCGCGCACGCCGTACATCAGCTCGGCGCCGACATCGACCTTGGGCATTGGTGTGTAGAACACGTTGCCGCGGATGCTCTGCACGCTCTTGGTGACCAGCGGGCCAAGGCTGCCGTCGTTGTCGTAATCGCTGCGCGCGTAGATCAGGTTGGTGCGCAGCTTCGGAGTAAAGGCATGGCGCCAGCCCACATAGCCGGCCAGCACGCCGGTCGGGTTGAGTTCGTCGCGGGCGATGTCATACGCGGTATCGGCGGTGACGCCCAGGCCGATGTAACGTGCGATGCCTTCGCCACCGGTGACCTGGTAGTGCAGCGTATCGGTCGGGCCCATCACCCACTTGCCGCCCAGGGTGAGGCCGCCGGCGATCTTGTCCGCATCGGCACCGGTGGTCTGGTTGTCGACCTTGAGCTGGCGGACCACGCCGCCGACGCCGAAGGTGCCCCAGTCACCCTTCCAGCCATAACGCAGGGTCAGATCCGGCAGCGCGCCGCGATCGGAGTTGCTGGCCACGTTGGTCCACGCGCCGGTGACCGGGTTGCGGGTGCCGGTGAGCAGCGTGGTTTCCGGGTTTTCCAGCGCGACGCTGAAGCCGCCCTGGGTGTAGCGGATCTGTGCCTGGCGCACGAAGATCACACCATCGGTCGGGCCGACGAAGTCCGCCGCTTCCGGCAGCGACGCGGCGTCCATGAAGTTCGACCAGGTCTGGCCGGCCATCCAGTTGTTCCAGTACATGTAGGCGTGACGCAGGGTCGCACCGTAGGTATTGGTCGCGGTCTGGTTGCCCAGTGAGTTGCCGAAGAAGTCCATCTCGAAGAACGCACCGGACTTGTTGCCGGCCTCGCTGACATTGTCGATGCCAAGATTGAAGCGCGAGAACTTGGCGTGGGCGTTGTAGTCCACGTCCGAACGCTTGCCGCTGCCGCCGGCACCGGCCACCGGGGTCTGGCCCGGCAGGTACAGCGCGCGACCGGTGGCATCGTCGGCCAGCTGACCGTCGCCGGTCTGGGTGGCGAGGAAATCGGCCTTGATGAAGCCGCCGATCTTGACCGTGGTCCCCGGCGCGGCGCCCGGGGTGATGGTGGTGACCTGGATCGGCTGCTTGCCGGCCGGCACGGTGGCCGCCACCGGTTGCTGCGCCTGCACGGTGCGCACCGCGGTGACATCGGTCTGGGCCTGGCTGATCTGGACCTGCTGTTGCTGCTGGTTGTTCAGCAGCAGCTGGACCTGGCGCTCCAGTTCCACGACGCGGGCTTCCAGTGCTTTCTCTTTTGCGGTTTCGGCGAACGCCATGCCTGGCGCGATCAATGCGACGAACATGGCGGCGGCCAACGGCCGGCGTGTCGTCCTCAGCAAACGGTGGCTCATGTTGCCCTCTCTCCCGGGTGGCAAGGTGATGCCGCGCATGGGGCACGGTCGAGCCGAGGGTGCGGCGGGTTGACGCACCGAAGCTATTGGCCATTAGTCGTACTCGCCCCAGCGGGGCGAGTACGACCCGGGCGCCGGCAGGCGGCCGGCAGGTGCCGAAGGCACCGTGTAGGTACCGACCGTTGGTCGGTACGCAGTGCCTCACGACCAACGGTCGTGGGCTACCGGGGCGAACGGCCGTGTGCCTCACGACCAACGTTCGTGAGCTACCGGGGCGAACGGCCGTGTGCCTCACGACCAACGGTCGTGGGCTACCGGGGCGAATGGCCGTGAGCCTCACGACCAGCGGTCGTGGGCTACCGGGGTCAACGGCCATGTCATATCGGGGTGGCCGGCGTTCGACCATGGTCTAACCACCCCGATACCGCGCAGACGGGTGGATGCGGCAAACTGAGGGGGAGAGGTCGCCACTTATGTTGCGACCGCACAACCCCAAGTCAACGTGCAAGTGAGGGTGCCATGGCTGATCTTTACCCCGTCGACGCCGCGTTCGCCGCGGCATCGCGGATCGACAAGAACACGTACCAGCAGCTCTACCGCGAATCGGTGGAGCATCCGGATGCCTTCTGGGGCAAGGCCGCCGAGCGCCTGGACTGGTTCAAGAAACCGACCCGCATCAAGAACGTCAGCTACCAGCTCGACGATTTCCGCATCAAGTGGTTCGAAGACGGCGAACTCAACGCCAGCGTCAACTGCCTGGATCGCCAGCTCGACAAACGCGGCGACAAGATCGCCCTGCTGTTCGAACCGGACAGCCCCGATGCACCGTCCCAGGGCGTCACCTATCGCGAGCTGTATGAGCGCACCTGCCGCCTCGGCAACGCGCTGCGCAACCTCGGCGTCAAGAAGGGCGACCGGGTCACCATCTACCTGCCGATGATCGTCGACGCCGCGGTGGCCATGCTGGCCTGCGCGCGTATCGGTGCGATCCACTCGGTGGTGTTCGGCGGCTTTGCCCCGAACTCGATCGCCGACCGCGTCATCGACTGCGGCAGCAAGCTGATCATCACCGCCGACGAAGGTCTGCGCGGCGGCAAGAAGATTCCGCTCAAGGCCAACGTCGATGCCGCGCTGAAGCTGCCCGGCACCACCACCGTGGAAACGGTGCTGGTGGTCCGCCACACCGGCGGCGCGGTGGACATGCAGGCCCCGCGCGACCGCTGGTTCCACGACGTGGTGGATCCGCAGCCGACGCAGTGCGAGCCCGAGCGCATGAACGCCGAGGATCCGCTGTTCATCCTCTACACCTCCGGCTCCACCGGCAAGCCCAAGGGCGTGCTGCACACCACCGGCGGTTACCTGCTGTACGCGGCCTACACCCATGAAGCGGTGTTCGACCTGCGCGAGGACGACATCTACTGGTGCACCGCCGATGTCGGCTGGGTCACCGGCCACAGCTACATCGTGTACGGTCCGCTGGCCAATGGCGCGACCTCGGTGATGTTCGAAGGCGTGCCGAACTTCCCGAACACCTCGCGGTTCTGGGAAGTGATCGACAAGCACCAGGTCACCATCTTCTACACCGCCCCCACCGCGATCCGCGCGTTGATGCGCGAAGGCGATGCACCGGTCAAGCGCACCTCGCGCAGTTCGCTGCGCCTGCTCGGCAGTGTCGGCGAGCCGATCAATCCGGAAGCGTGGCGCTGGTACTACGAAGTGGTCGGCGACAGTCGCTGCCCGATCGTGGATACCTGGTGGCAGACCGAAACCGGCGGCATCCTGATTTCCCCGCTGCCGGGCGCGGTCGATCTCAAGCCGGGCTCGGCCACCCTGCCCTTCTTCGGCGTGCAGCCGGCGCTGGTCAATGCCGATGGCGAGATCCAGGAGGGGGCCACCGAAGGCAACCTGATCATCCGCGATTCGTGGCCGGGCCAGATGCGCACCGTCTACGGCGACCATCAGCGCTTCATCGATACCTACTTCCGCACCTACCCGGGCAGCTACTTCACCGGCGACGGCTGCCGTCGTGACGAGGATGGCTACTACTGGATCACCGGCCGCGTGGACGATGTGATCAACGTTTCCGGCCACCGCATCGGCACCGCCGAGGTGGAAAGCGCGCTGGTCTCGCACCCGAAGGTGGCCGAAGCGGCCGTGGTCGGCTTCCCGCACGACATCAAGGGCCAGGGCATCTATGCCTACGTGACCCTGATCGCCGACGAGACGCCGAGCGATTCACTGCACAAGGAGCTGGTGGCCTGGGTGCGCAAGGAGATCGGTCCGATCGCCGCGCCCGACCATCTGCAGTGGGCACCGGGCCTGCCCAAGACGCGCTCGGGCAAGATCATGCGCCGCATCCTGCGCAAGATCGCCGAGAACGCCCCGGACCAGCTCGGCGACACCTCGACCCTGGCCGATCCGTCGGTCGTGGCCTCGCTGGTGGAAGAACGCAAAGTGAAGTGAAGTAACCCTTCACCGTGCAGGCGCAGGATGGGGCCGCGTCATCGCCTTCGCGCTGTCGCTCCCACGATCCGCAAGCGGATCGTGGGCCCCGCCTCACCAGCTCCCACACCCCGCCGCTTCGCGGCCGCCCCCTGACTCAGGGGGCTGTCATCTCGATAGACCTTTTCGTTGCGTCGCTGCACGCCTCCGCAACATGGCCCCCACCATGACGACCCTCCTGATTGCCGATGACCACCCGCTGTTCCGCGAAGCCCTTCGCGGGGCCGTGCAACGCGTCATCCCCGGCGTGCAGCTGTACGAAGCGGATAGCGTGGAAGCGCTGTACCAGCTGGCCGACCAGCACACCGACGCCGACCTGGTCCTGATGGACCTCAACATGCCCGGTGCGCAGGGCTTCAACGCGCTCGTGCATATGCGTGCCCTGCACCCGCAGCTGCCGGTGGTGGTGGTGTCCGCACGCGAAGAGCCGACGGTGATGCGCCGCGCGCTCGACCATGGCGCCTTCGGCTTCATCCCCAAATCCGCCGATTCGGACACGATCGGCCATGCGCTGGGCACCATCCTGGATGGTGAGACCTGGGCACCGCCGGAAGCGCACAACGTGCCCCAGACCGGGCGCGAGGAACGCGAGATCGGCCAGCGCCTGCGCGAGCTGACCCCGCAGCAGTTCCGGGTATTGCAGATGCTCGGCGCCGGCCGCCTCAACAAGCAGATCGCCTACGACCTCAATGTCTCCGAAGCGACGATCAAAGCCCACGTCACCGCGATCCTGCGCAAGCTCGGTGTCACCAACCGCACCCAGGCGGTGCTGATGGCCGGCAAGCTGGCCATCGACGACGAACAGATCGTGTTGCCGCCGGAAGAAGAGTAGGCGTTATAGCCGGAGCTATGAATTCCAGCGTGACCTGCGCAATTCGCGGCAAACGCTCCACGCCGCGGGCCCGGTGCTAAGCTTCGCGTCCCCTTGGGGAGTAGCCGGATTCCTGCTGAAGGAATCGCCCGTATCAACATACTCGGCCAGTGCGCCGTGGTGCGGGCAACCATCTTGGTTGGCGAGACCAGCGGTCCGCGTGCGCAACGACAGGTTGGGCGCGTCCGCGGTCCGTTGCTCGCTCTCGCCCGACCTGTCGCGTATCCCAATGTCCCCCATTTCGATCCTGCTGATCGGCTTTGCCATGTCCACCGATGCCTTCGCTGCTGCCATCGGCAAGGGCGCGGCCATGCGCAAGCCACGCTTTTCCGACGCCTTGCGCGCCGGCCTGATTTTCGGTGTCATCGAAGGCATCACGCCGGTGATCGGCTGGCTGCTCGGCCGCGCTGCGCTGGCGTATGTGGAGGCCTTCGATCACTGGATCGCGTTCGGCCTGCTCGGTGCGCTGGGCGTGCACATGATCATCAACGGCCTGCGCCCCGACGAGGGCGGCGACGAGGAAGACACCAGCAAGCACCATGGCTTCTGGCGCCTGGCAATGACCGGCTTCGCCACCAGCATCGATGCGATGGCAGTCGGCATCGGCCTGGCCTTCCTCGACGTGCATATCGGTGTGATGGCGCTGATCATCGGCCTGTGCACGCTCACCATGGTGACCGCCGGCATCATGCTCGGCCGCGTGCTGGGCGGCATGGTCGGCAAGCGCGCGGAGATCATCGGCGGCCTGATCCTGATCATCATCGGCTCGACCATCCTGTACGAACATCTCAGCGGCGCCGTGGCCTGACCGGCGGTCACGCCCGCCCCACGGCTAGAGATCGCCGCGGGTGTCGTGGAAGGCGGCCAGGAAGGCCCGCAGCGAGGCCGGCTTGATCGGTTTGGTCAACAACCGATAGCCGCGGTCACGCGCCATCCGCTTGAGCTCGTCGCGGCCGTCGGCGGTGAGCAGCGCCCCCGGAATCGCACGCCCGGCCTTCTGGCCCAGCGCCACCAAGGTATCCAGCCCGTCCAGGCGGTCATGCAGGTGGTAATCCACCAACATCACGTCCGGCCGTTCGACCACTTTCTCCAGTGCCTGGTCGACGGTGCTGGCGGTGATCACCTGCACCTGCCAACGGCCCAGCAGCGCCCGCATGCCATCCAGGATTTCCTGATCGTTATCCACGCACAGCACGCGCATGCCGGCCAGTGAATCGGCGCGGGTGACCGGGCTCGGTGCCGGCGGTGCTTCTGCGGTCGGCAAGGCCGGGGCCGCCACGAGGGGCAGCAGGATCGAGAACATGCTGCCGCTGCCGACCCGGCTGCGGGCGTTGAGGCGGTGATCGAGCAGGCGCGAGATACGCTGGCAGATCGACAGGCCCAGCCCCAGGCCCTGCTCGCCCCAGTCGAACGGCTGCTGGTAGCGATGGAACTCATCGAAGATCTGCTGCATGTGGTGTTCGGGAATGCCCGGGCCGGTATCCCATACCTGCAGTTCCACTTCCGGCCCGCGATGGCGCACGGCCAGCACGATGCGGCCCTGGCGCGTGTAGCGCAGCGCATTGGCCAGGAAGTTCTGCAGCACGCGGCGCAGCAGGCGGCGATCGCTGCGCACCCAGGCCGGCCGCGCGAACAGATCCATGCGCAACCCACGGCCGGCTGCGACGGGCGAGTACTGCGCCGCCAGCTCGCGCATCAGCAGGCTGACATCGAAGTCACCGATCACCGGATGCAGGCCACCGGCATCCAGACGGGAGACATCCAGCAGGCCATCCAGCAGTTCCTCGGCTGCACGCAACGAGGCATCCACGCGCTCGGCCAGATGCCGTTGCTCTTCGTTGTTGTGGTGGCTCTCACGCAGCGCTGAAGCGAACAGACGGGCAGCATTGAGCGGCTGCAGCACGTCGTGGCTGATCGCGGCCAGGAAGCGCGTCTTGGACTGCTGGGCCACTTCGGCTTCATGCGAGCGCTCGGCCACGCGCTGTTCCAGCGTTTCGTTGGCTTCCAGCAGAGCGCGCTCGGCGTGCTTGTAGTCGGTGATGTCGTTGTAACTGGTGACGTAGCCACCGCCGGGCAGCGCCTGCCCGCGCATCTCGATCACCTTGCCGTCGCTGCGGGTGCGCTCGAAGATGTGCGGCGAGCCGGCTCGCATGTAGCCGATGCGGCGGTTGATCTGCAGCTCGATGTCGCCCTCGCCGAGCTCACCGCGCTCGGCGTTGTAGCGGATCAGGTCGGCGACCGGCCGGCCCACGTAGAGCATCCCGTCGGGGTACCCGAACATCTGCTGGTAGCGGCGGTTCCAGGCGGTCAGGCGCATGTCCGGATCGACCACGCTGACCCCCGCGCTGATGTTCTCCAGGGTGGTCGAGAGAATCTCGCGGTTGAAGCGCAGTTCCTGGCCTGCCTCGTCGAGCACCGCCACCACTTCGCCCAGGTCCATGCCCGAACCGCGCAGCAGACTGGTCAGCAGCAGGCGGGCCGACGCCGCGCCGATCGAGGCCGCCAGCAGGCGCTCGGTGAACTGCACCCAGGCACGGTCCGCCGGCGCGGAGGCCTGCAGCTCGCGGTCCATGGACTGCGCCTGCTCGAAGAACGATCGACGGGCATGACGGTCGCCCACCACGCGCGAGGCCAGCGCCAACAGGTCACCGACATGCACGTTGCCCGGCCACGCACCGGCCACCGACGGGCGCTGCGCGTAGGGATCCAGGAACGGCGCCGCACGCAGGCGTTCATCCACGCCCGGGCGCCAGCGCACCGAGACCAGCACCATCGCCGCGACATTGACCAGCAGCGACCAGAACGTGCCGTGCGTCAGCGGGTCCCAGCCGCTCATGCCGAACAGGTGCTGCGGCTGCAGCCAGCCGATCCCGAACGGGCCCTGCACCAGCCAGGCCGACGACATCCAGCCGGCCTGGGTCAGCGCCGGCAACAGCAGCGTGTATACCCAGGTGCCGAAGCCGAGCAGCATGCCGACTTCGACGCCGCGGCGGCTGGCACCGCGCCAGTACAGCCCGCCGATCAGCCCCGGGGCGAACTGCGCGACTGCAGCGAAGGCCATCAGGCCGTAGGAGGCCAGGGTACTGTCGTTGCTGCTGCCGCGGTAATAGCTGTAGGCCACCAGCGCCAGCAGCAGGATCGCGGTACGGCGAATCCACAACACGCGCGAAGCGACATCCGCCGCCTCTTGATGATCGCCACTGCGGCGCAGCAGGACCGGCATCACCAGATCGTTGCTGACCATGGTCGCCAGCGCGATGGAGGCCACGATGACCATGCCGGTCGCAGCCGAGAAGCCGCCGACATAGGCGACCAGCGCCAGGAACTTGCGACCTTCGGCCAGCGGCAGGGCCAGCACCATGCTGTCGTCGGCGACACTTCCACCGGTGCCGAACAGGGTCACGCCGGCGGTGGCGATCGGAATCACCATCGCCGAGATGATCACCAGGTAGGCCCCGAACATCCAGCGCGCGCGGCGGATATCACGCACATCGCCACACTCGACCACCGCCACATGGAACTGGCGCGGCAGGCAGATGATGGCCAGGAAACTCAGCAGCGTCTGGGAAATGAACCCGACCGGTGGCAAGCCGGTGAACAGCGTATGCGCCGACTCGATCACCGCATCGGTGCGGTCGTTGAGCCACAGGTAGGCGAACAGGCCCAGCGCGACCATCGCGATCAGCTTGATCATCGATTCCAGCGCGATCGCCAGCATCATGCCGTGGTGGTGCTCGGTGGCATCCACCTGGCGGGTACCGAACAGCGTGGCGAACAGCGCCATCAGCAACGCCACGTACAACGCGGGATCCGTGAAGAAGCCAGTCGGGCCGACGTTGCCGGTCAGCACCTGCAGGCTCATCGCGACGGCTTTGTACTGCAGGGCCAGGTACGGCACGATGCCGATCAACGCGATCACCGCCACCAGTGCGGCCAGGCGGCGTGAGCGGCCGAACCGCGAGGAGATGAAATCGGCGATGGAGACCACGTTCTGGCTGCGTGCGATCAGCGCCAGGCGCTCGATGATCCGCCAGCCGAACACCCACAGCAGCAGGGGCCCCAGGTAGATCGGCAGGTAGCCGATGCCATTGCGCACCGCCGTGCCGACCGCACCGTAGAACGTCCACGACGAGCAGTACACCGCCAGCGCCAGGCTGTAGACCACCGGGCGCAGCCACGGTCGATCCGGGTACATCGGGCGACGGTCACCCCACCACGCCACGCCGAACAGCAGCGCGGCATAGGCCACTGACACCAACAGCAGGATCCAGCTGGAGACCACGCGGGTGTTTCCGTGAGAGCAGCCCGCAGTGTAGGCCACGACCGTTGGTCGTGGCGTTCCAGGGCGGGCCGCCGTGCCTTATTCGGCCGGAACGCCCATTTCCTTCAGCAGTTCGGGTGCCGGGTAGACCTTGGCCAGCAGCCAGCGCAGGTAGCGCATGTCCACGTGCACCGCGCGCTTGAAGCGCGGGTCGAACCACCAGCTGGCGCTGACCGACTCCCAATTGCTGTCGAAGTTCAGGCCGATCAGTTCGCCTTTGGCATTGAGCACTGGTGAGCCGGAGTTGCCGCCGGTGGTGTCCAGGTTGGTCAGGAAGTTGACCGTCTGGGTCTTCAGCACCGGATCGGCGGTGGAGCCGAAATCACCCTTGGCGATCGCGTCCAGCAGCGGCTTGGGCGCATCGAACGGGTAGGCGTTGGTGTTCTTCTCGACGATCCCGGCCACAGTGGTTACCGGGTCGAAATGCACCGCATCGCGCGGCGACAGCGCCTCGACCTTGCCGTAGCTGATGCGCAGGGTACGGTTCGCATCCGGGTAGACCGCGCGGCCCTGCTTGGCACGCCAGGCGAACAGCGCCTGCATGTACGCCGGGCGCAGGCGCAGCTGCTCGCCTTCGCGGGTCTTGCGCTCGTCATCCAGGCGCAGTTGCGCGGCGACCAGCGGGCCGGCCAGATCGATCAGCGGATCGCGTGCCAGCGCCTTGCCCTCTTTCGCCGCGGCAAAGCGCGACAGCCGCTCGGCTTCGTCGCCCAGGCGCGTGGTGGCGTACAGCGTATCCAGGGTCTTGGCCAGCGCGGCCGGGGTGCGGCCGAAGGCCGCGTCGAACGCGGGCACGCGCTGCGCGTCGGGCAGCTGCTGGTAGCGGGTCAGCAGCGTGGTCAACAGCGCTTTTTCGATGGCCGGATCGTAGCGGCGCTGGACCTGCTTGAGCACGCCCTCGATCAAGGCCAGATCGCGCTGCTGGTAGCCCGTGTCACGCTCGGCATCGGGCTTGGCCGATTCGATGCGCAGGCGCTCCAGGGTCAGTGCCGAGCGCAGCAGCTGGCTCTGCGCCGCGAGCAGATCGAGCAGCAGATCGCGCTCGCCCACCGAGGCGCCGCTGGACAGCGAGCTCAGCAGGGACTGGATGTCGCCCCGGTACGTCGCGTCGGTGGCCTGCAGCATCGCTGCCTCATCGGCGGCACGCTGCGCCTTGGCATCGCTGCGCAGCAGGCCTTCCAGCTCGCCAGCGGCGCGCTTGCGGTTGTTCTTCAGCGACTGCAGCTGCGAGGCGTAACGGGTGCGTGCCTGCGCATCCTTCGCACTGGCCGCTTCGATGGTGTCGATCATCTGCTGGAACACCGCCACGCGGCGTGGCAGCACGGCATCGATCTGGCCGGCGAATTCCGCGGCGGTGCGATGGCGATAGGTGATGCCCGGGTAACCGGCCAGCATCGCGTAGTCGCCGGTCTTCGGGCCGTCGATCGCCATCTTCAGGTGCGCCGGCGGGTGGTACGGCACGTTGTCCACGCTGTACGGCGCGGGCTTGCCGTCCTTGCCCACGTAGGCACGCAGCAGGGTGAAATCACCGGTGTGGCGCGGCCACATGAAGTTGTCGATCTCATCGCCATAATTGCCGATCGCGCGCGGCGGCGCGTAGACCAGGCGCACATCGCTCAGCTCAAGCTGGCGGATGCGATAGAAATCGGTGCCGTAGTACATGTCCGCCACGCTGCAGCGGATGTTGCCTTCTTTCTCACAGTCGGCCACCAGCTGCTTGCTGGCGCGGTCGACCGCATCGAAATACGCCCGTCCGGTCTTGCCGCGCGCATCGCGCAGCACTTCATCGGTGACCTTGTCGAACCCGACCGTGACCAGCACGCGGAAATCCGGGTTGGCCGCGCGCTCATCGCTGCGGCCCTTGGCGATGAAGCCGTCGTTGATCAGGTTGTGCTCGGGCGAGGTGTTGTACTGGATCACGCCCATGGCCACATGGTGGTTGGTCAGCAGCAGGCCGTCGTCGGAGACGAACGAACCGGTCCCGCCACCGGCACGCACCACCGCACTCAGCGGCGGCGCGGTGACGTTGGCCAGGTCGCCCGGGTTGCCCTTGAAGCCGGCCGCCTTCAGCGGTTTGGCCAGGTCCGGCAGCTGGGTCGGCATCCACATGCCTTCGTCGGCATGGGCGCCGGCAGCGAGGGTCAGGCCAAGCGCCAGCGCGGCGGTGAGGGGTTTGCGTGAAGACATGGGCACATCCGGTACGTCAGAACAGCCCGAGACCTTAGCCGCTGCGCCCGGCAGGGGCAACGGCCGATGGTTGGGCAAGCACCCGCATCACGACCAACGGTCGTGATCTACTTTTCTTTTCGCCAGTTCAGCGACCCACGGTTTTCCACCGTGCTCGATTCCAGCTCCACATCGAAGCCGCGGCGCAGCAGGTACTTCAGCGTCAGCACCGAGCCACTGCCGACCAGCGAGACGCCGTAGCCGATGTAGAGCTTGGGCGAGATGTACTTGCCGAAGCCGATCACCGAGCCGCCCAGCGCGCGCGACTGGCTCACGCCGGCGTCGTCCAGGCCGAGCTTGGCCCCCAGCTGCGAGGCGAGCAGGCCGCTGCCGGCCGACAGCGCCGCCGAAGCCGCGTTGACCTGCTGGGCCTGATCGCTGCTGGCACCGGTGAGGCTGCGGCCCAGCACCAGGTAGGCCAGTGCTTCGGACTGCGACATCGCCGGTTCCGACCACACATCCACGCGCGGCGACTGCGCCCGCCCGGTCACGTCGATGCCGGCGGTGACATCGCCGACGGCGCGCTGGGCCCGGATGTTGATGCGCGGATCGGAGACCGCGTTGTAGTTCCAGTTCAAGTTGCCGCGGGTGATGGTCAGGTCCTGTCCGTAGGCCTTGTAGCGGCCACTGACTTCCAGCCCGCCGTTGGCGGTCATCTCGCGCCCGGGGCGCGCCCATACCTGCATCTTGCCGGTCAGCGCACCCTTCAGGCCGAACCCGGCCATCTTGACCTTGTCGCCCAGGCTCACGGTCAGGTCCATGTCCAGCGGCGAGCTGGGCCCCTCTTCCGGATCGACCGGGTCCAGCACCACCACATCTTCGGAGACCGAGGTGCCACGATCCAGGCGCTCCAGGTCCAGATCCGCTTCGGGGACGTGCACGGTGCCACGCAGCTGCATCGCGCTGCCGGCCAACGTGAAGTCCAGGTTCGGGTTGGCGATCACGCGCAGCTCGCTGGTATTGGCCAGCAGCACGTTTTCGCCGTGGATATGCAGCTGCAGCGGCTGTGCATCGCCGAACCACGACAGCCCGCCATCCACGTACAGCGTGCCCTTGCCGGAGTTGGCCTGCGCGGTGATCTTGGCCGAGCCGTCCGGCTGCGCGGTGAAGCTGCCCTTGCCTTCGGCGAAGGTCAGGCCGAGCGCAGGGAACTCGCCATTGAACTTGCTCAGCGTGGCCTCACCGCCCAATGACGGCGTACCACGGGTGCCGCGCAGACTCACGTGGCCTTCGATCAGGCCGGTCGGGCGCACGATGTCGGGCGAGAACAGTTCCAGCCAGTACAGCCGCGCGATGTTCATGTACAGCTCGCCGGTCAGCGGCGCGTTGGCATCCCAGCCGGTCTGCACCTTGGCATCGACGAAGCCGTCGCCCTGGAAACCGACACCGAGCTTGGCGTTGATCTGCTGCGGGGTCATCTCCAGGTTCACCGAGAACTGGTCGTAACGCACCAGCTCGCCACGCGCGTTGTCGCCCAGGCGTACCCCGCCTTCGCGCGAGGTGACCGAGGCACTGCCTTCCCACGCGTTGCCGCGGGGGCGGATGCGCCCATCCAGATTCACTTCACCGCGCAGGAAGATGCGCCTTCCGGACTGCGGCGGCAGCCACGGCTGCACCAGCGACAACGGCAAGGCATCGCCGCGCACCAGCAGCCCTTCGCGCGGCCAGTTCGCGCTGGCGCACAGCGCGCCGCCGGTGGCGGCACCCAGGCAGGCATCGCTCAGGGTGAAGTTGCTGCCCTGCACGCTGAAGGTGGCCGGTGCGCGCAGGCTCCAGGCATCGCCCTTCATCGGTGCGATGCGCAGCGCAGTCAGATCGCCACGCCAGGTCTGGCCCTGCTGGCGAACGCCGCCTTCCAGCGCGACAGCACCCAGCTCGTTCTTCGTCTGTGCATCCAGGCGCAGATTGGAGAGGCTGCCGCGTGCATTGACGTTGAGCGTGTCCAGCAGCATGCCGACCTGGACCTTGCTGCCCTGCACCGCCAGCGTGCCACTGTCGCCCTGCCACGGCAGGCGCCCCTTGATGCTGATCGCCTCGGCGCTCCAGTCGTCCCAGCGCAGGCCACTGCCGACCAGATCGGCGGTGATGTCCGGCGCGGTACGCGCGCCCTTGATCAGCACGTGGCCGCGCAGGCTGCCGCTGCTGTTGGGCAGCAGGTCGTCCAGCTGCACCGGCTCCAGCTGCGCATCGATATCCAGGCGGTCGCCGACCGAGCCCTTGGCGGTCAGGCGGCTGTTGCCCAGCGCCAGCCGGAGGTTGCCCTCGCCCTGCTCGCCGCGCAGCGCGAACTTGCCCTGTGCATCCAGCGCACGCTTGCGCAGCGTACCCTTGATGCCGGGCACATCGACGGTGGCTTCGTAGCTGCCAGCGGTACCGGCCGGACTGCCGGCGGGCGGCGGCAACTGGCGGCCCTTCGAGGCAAACGAACCGGACAGCTTGCCGTCCCAGCCCGGCGCGAAGTAGCCCGGATCGAAGCCGGCCAGTTTGGCGGCCACGTCCCAATCCAACTGCGGCGCCCAGGCCACCTGCCCGGTCACGTCGAGCGAACCGCCCGGCGTGCTGGCCTGCAGCTGTTTGATCACGGCGGCCTGGTCATTGCCGCGCACGTCGAACTGCAGATCGGCCACCTGCTTCTCGCGTTCCACCGAGGCACGGCCGACGGCCGCCCACGCCTTGAGCGTGCCGGCCAGGCCCATGCGCGCTTCTTTCAACGTCACCGGCACCGGCGCAGCCGCGCCCGGGGTGGTGGTATCGGCGGCGGGCACGAAGGTGAGGTCGTTGGCGACGATGGAGAAGCGCAGGCTGGCGTTTTCCTTGTCGGTGAAATCAGCGATGCCTTCCAGCCGCGCCTGCCCACCAAAGCCCTTCACCTGCAGCGGCGACACGGTCAGTACCTGGTCGGCCAGGCCGACCTTGGACGGTGCCAGTTCCACCGCGATGTCGCCCTGCTTGAAGCTGCCCTGCAGATTGGCCTGGCCACCCTTGCCGTCGGCCTGCACCTCCAGCGCCATCGGCGTGCTGGTGCTCGCGTCCATCCCCGGCACCAGCAGCGCCAGGTCCAGTTCCTTGCTGCGCGCAGCGAGTTTCCACACCGGGTCGGTGCGGCCATCGAACACGAGGCTGGCCTGCAGCGGTGCCGGTGCATTGCCGGCGATCGCCACTTCCATATGGCCCAGGTCACCGCGGGCGACCAGGCCCAGGCGCGCCGGGGTACGCCCGCGCGGCGCCGGCATCAGCGCGCCGAGGGTGATGTCGGTGTCGTAATCGCTGCGCGGCAGGTAATGCCCGTCCACGCGGAAATCGCCGTAGCTGCTGTCCACGATCAGCTGGCGCGCGCGGAATTCGCCATTGGCGATCTCCAGCCCACCGCGCACCTTGGCGATGTCGATCAGCGGCTGCTGCGCCTGGGTGATCCGGAAGCCATCGATGATGATGGTGTCGGCCTGGATCGCCAGCGGCATTTCAATCTGCGGCAGCGAGTCCGGCCACGAGGGCAGCTCGAACGGCTCATCGCTCTTGGCCAGGTTCAACGTGGCGTTCTTGATCTGCAGTGCATCGAGCTGCAGCTTGCGGCCCAGCAGCGGCCGGATGTCCGGATCCAGGTACGCCCGTTCGGCGGTGAAATGGATGTCGTCGTAGCGGAAGTCCAGATCGTGCAGCACCAGCGGCCCGGCGACCGGGCCATCGACCTTGCTCCAGGTGAGCGAGGCGCCGACCGGCAACCGCGCGACCACCTGGGCCAGCAGCACATCGCGGCCTGCCACGGTCTGCAGCAGCCAGTACACCAGCAGCAAGGCCAACAGCACCAGGCCGAGCACGGTGAAACCGGACCACGCCCAGAAGCGGCGCTTGCGGTAGAAACGCACGCGCGGGGGCGGCGGGGTGGCGGGGGCGGAAGGCGTCGGCGTGCTCACAGGTCCGCTCCGATGTTCAGGTACAGCTGGAACTGCGAATCCGGGTTGTTCAGGCCGTGCGCGATATCCACGCGCACCGGGCCCACCGGCGATTTCCAGCGCACGCCGAAGCCCACGCCGGTGTGCAGGTCGATGGTGTTGTCGAACGCGCTGCCGGTATCGACGAATACCGCCGCGCCCCACGGCCCGCCCTTGAAGTAATGCTCATACTCGGCCGAGCCGACCACCAGGTTCTTCGCGCCGAGCGCGTACTTGTCCGGTGGTGCGGTGCGCGGGCCGACTTCGCGGAAGGCATAGCCGCGGATGCTGCGGTCGCCACCGGCGAAGAAGCGCAGGCTCGGCGGCATCGCCACCAGATCGCTGGTCCAGGTGGTGCCACCTTCGCCGCGCAGGATCAGGCGGTCGCTGTCGCCGATCGGCACATACCAGCGCAGCACCATGTTGGCCTGCACGAAGCTGGTGTCCGAGCCCGCACCTTCGACGCCGCCACGCAGGGTGGCACTGCCGCTGAGGCCACGGCGCGGGAACATCTCATCGTCCACGTTGACGTAGTCGGCGACCAGCTGCGGGTAGACCAGCGTGGAGGTGTTGTAGACCGCATCGGTGAACTCGGTGCCCGAGGCGTAGCGCCAGCGCTCACGCAGGGCGTTGATCGAGGCGATCGCGGTCCAGTACTCGTTGATCTCGCCGCTGCGGCTGGCCGACAGTTTGAAGTTGCGCAGGTCGATGTAATCGGTCTGCTCGTCATAGGCGCTGGCGGTAAACGCATACCAGCCATCGAGCCAGGCAAAGCCCGGGATGCGGTAGCTGGTGACCAGGCTCTTGCGCTTCTGCGCATAGTCGAGCTGGGTGTTCATCTTGTGGCCGCGGCTGTTGAGGAAGCGCCGCTCCAGGCCACCGCGCACACCGGCGCCACTCTCGCTGCCGTAGCTCAGGCCGGCGGTGTAGATCGTGCGCTTGGCGCGGGTCAGGTTGACGTCCACCGGCACATCGCCGTTGTCATCGGCCTGGTCCGGGCGCGGCTGGATGTCGATCACGCTGAAGTAATCGAGCTTGGTCAGCGATTCGCGCAGGCGGTCCAGTTTACCTTCGTGGAAGTAACTGCCTTCGTCCCAGTACACCAGCGGGTCGAACAGCTTGTCGACGAAGTAATCCTGATGGAAGCGGATCTCGCCCATGTTGTAGCGGCGGCCACTGTCCCAGGTCAGATCGACATCGGCCGCGTTCTCGGCGCGGGTGATCTGCACCTGGCGCTGGGTGAAGTCGGCATCGAAATAACCACGCTCGGCCAGGCGCCGGGTGACCCGGATCTTGCTGGCTTCGTACTCGGTGTGCTCGAACCGCTGGCCCTTGCGCGGCTTGAATTTCTCGAGGTCTTCCTGGAGGTACTGGTCCAGCTGGGCCGGGCCGGTGATGTCGATGTGCTCGCGGCGGACCAGGGTCGGCGGCCCTTTCTCGACCTGGATCACCACGCGCAGGTTCTCGCCTTCGCGCGGGCTTTCCACGGTGATGGTCGGGTTGTAGTACCCGAACGGCTCCAGCGCCTCGCGGGTCTGGCGCTCTGCCTGGGACAACAGATATTCCAGCCGCGACTCGCCCTGGACCTTGCCGATGGTGTCGTACAGGGACAGCGAGACCTCGATGTTCTCGATCATCTCGGCATCGTCGCCCTTGTCCAATCCTTTGATGTCCACTTTCTCGATGGTCCCCCGTGCATGTGCCACCGAGGCGGTGGCAAGGGACAGGAACATCAGCGGAAGGGCGAATTTCGTTGGCTGCATGGCGACAGCATAACGGGCCATCGCGAGCATGCGAAATCGGCGTGGCTGTTTCAGAACGGCGGTGAAGAAGCCGTTAAATTCCGCGAGAAAGTCGCTTGCATCACACGCGGCGAGATCGATGACAACACGTCATCGGACAGAAGCGTCCGCGACACCGGGGCGACACCATATGACGCTTCCGGCACGAGTATCGGAGCGCGCCGCCCTCCCGGAAACGCAGAAGGCGCGAACAGCCGAAGCCGTCGCGCCTTCCGGTCCACCGTGGGGCGCGCGGCCCCGCCGCGTCAGTTGGACAGGTGTTCGATCGCCGCCACGCTGCCCAGGCGGTCGCCCAGGCGCTTGAGCAGGGCCAGGCGATTGGCCCGCAGCGCGGGATCCTCGGCATTGACCATCACCGCATCGAAGAACGCGTCCACCTGCGGGCGCAGGCGCGCCAGCCGGTTCAACACGCTCACGTAGTCCTTCTGGTGCAGGCTGGCGTTGCTGTCATCGATGGCCGCTTCCACGGCTTCGGCCAGTTCGCTTTCGGCCGGCTCGGCCAGCAGCGCCGGGTCGATCATGCCCGGGATCTCGCCCTCGGCCTTGCGCAGGATGTTGCGGATGCGCTTGTTGGCCGCGGCCAGCGCTTCGGCTTCCGGCAGCGCGGCGAAGGTGCCGATGGCATCGATGCGGCGGTCGAAATCGTACAGCGAGGCCGGCTTCAGCTCGGCCACCGCGTTGAAATGCGTGGCCGGCACGCCCTTGTCGGCGTAGTAGCCGCGCAGGCGGTCGATGATGAAGTCATACAGCTCCTGCGGCAGCGCCTCGGTCTTGCGTTCGGCACTGGGCTGCACGCCCGCCGGCAGGCCCGCCACGGCGGTCGCGATCAGCGCGCGCAGATCCAGGTCGAACCCGCTCTCGATCACCGTACGGGCCAGGCCCAGCGCGTTGCGGCGCAGCGCGAACGGATCCTTGTTGCCGGTCGGCTTCAGGCCTGCGGCAAAACCACCGGCCAGCGTATCCAGACGCTCGGCGATGGCCAGCACCTTGCCCAGCGGCGACAGCGCGATGTCATCCCCACCGAAGCGCGGCTGGTAGGCCTCGTCGATGGCCAGCGCGACCTCGGGCGACTCCCCGCCGACCACGGCGTAATGCCGGCCGGCGATGCCCTGCAACTCCGGGAATTCGTTGACCATGCGCGACTGCAGGTCGTTCTTGGCCAGCACCGCGGCGCGCTTGGCCAGCACCGGCTCGACGCCCACCTGCGGCGCGATGGCCTCGGCGAGGGCGGCCACACGGGTCACTTTGTCGGCGACCGAGCCCAGCTTGGCCTGGTAGGTGACGGTCTTCAGGCCGTCGCCCATCGATTCCAGACCCTGCTTCAGATCTTCGTCGAAGAAGAACTTGGCATCGGAGAAGCGCGGACGGATCACGCGCTCGTAGCCCTTGGCCACTTCAGCCACGTCCTTGGAGTCGATGTTGGCGATGCCGATGAACTTCTCGGTCAGCTTGCCGCTGGCATCGAGCACCGGGAAGAACTTCTGGTTGATCTCCATCGTCTCGATCAGCGCTTCCTGCGGCACCGCCAGGAACTCGCGCTCGAAACTGCACAGCACCGGCGCCGGCCATTCGACCAGGTTGACCACCTGCTCGAGATTGTCCGGAGTGATGCGCGCCTGGCCGCCGGCCTGCGCGGCCGCCGCGTTGACCTGCTCGACGATGCGGGTACGGCGCGCGTCGGCATCGACCAGCACGTAGGCGGCCTGCAGCGAGGCGACGTAGTCCTCCGGCGCGCTCAGCCACACGGTCTTGTCATGCATGAAGCGATGGCCGCGGCTCATGCGGTCAGCCTTCAGGCCCAGCACCTCGGCCTCGATGATGTCCGCGCCGTGCAGCAGCACCAGCCAATGCACCGGGCGGGCGAAGCCATAGGTGTGGCTGCCCCAGCGCATCGGCTTGGGGATCGGCATCGCGGCGATCGCCTCGCGCAGGATCTCCGGCAGCAGCGTCGCGGTGCGCGCGCCCGGCGTGGTGGAGCGGTGTACGAAGCGCTCGCCCTTGGCATCGCTGGTGCGCTCCAGCGCGGTCCAGTCGATCCCGGCCTTGGCGGCGAAACCCTGCAGCGCCTTGGTCGGCTGACCCTCGGCGTCGAGCGCGATGTTCAGGTACGGGCCCAGCACTTCGCTGTGCTGTTCCGGCTGTTCCACCGCCACGCCGGGCAGCAGCACGGCCAGGCGACGCGGGGTCGACAGCGGCTTGGCATCGCCGCGTTCAATGGTCACGCCCCGCTTGGTCAGGCCGTCCACGACGCCATCGAAGAAGGCCTGGGCCAGGCCCGGCAGCGCCTTGACCGGCAGTTCTTCGGTGCCCAGTTCAATCAGCAGCGGCTGCATCGTGCTCATGCCTGCACCTCCTTGGCGGCCACGGCTTCCAGGCGCTTGGCCTCGTAGAGCCTGGCCACGGCCTGGGCCAGCGCGCGCACGCGCAGGATGTAGCGCTGGCGCTCGGTCACGCTGATCGCGCGGCGCGCATCCAGCAGGTTGAAGGCATGGCTGGCCTTGCAGACCTGCTCATAGGCCGGCAGCGGCAGGCCGACATCGACCAGCTTCTGCGCCTCTTTTTCGCAGGCATCGAAGCGATGGAACATTTCGTCCACGTCGGCGTATTCGAAGTTGTAGGTGCTCTGCTCGATCTCGTTCTGCAGGTACACATCGCCGTAGGTCACCGGGGTGCCATCCGGACCATAGGTCCAGATCAGGTCATAGACGTTGTCGCAGTTCTGCAGGTACATGCACAGGCGCTCCAGACCGTAGGTGATCTCGCCGAGCACCGGCTTGCACTCCAGGCCGCCGGCCTGCTGGAAATAGGTGAACTGGGTGACTTCCATCCCGTTCAACCACACTTCCCAGCCCAGGCCCCAGGCGCCGAGGGTCGGCGATTCCCAGTTGTCCTCGACGAAGCGCAGGTCATGCACCAGCGGATCGATGCCCAGCGCCTTGAGCGAATCCAGGTACAGCTGCTGGATGTTGTCCGGGCTCGGCTTCATCGCCACCTGGTACTGGTAGTAGCGCTGCAGGCGGTTGGGGTTCTCGCCGTAGCGGCCGTCGGTCGGGCGGCGTGAAGGCTGCACGTACGCGGCATTCCAGCTTTCCGGACCGATCGAGCGCAGGAACGTGGCCGGGTGGAAGGTGCCCGCACCGACCTCCAGGTCCAGCGGCTGGATCAGCACGCAGCCCTGCTGCGCCCAATACTGGTTGAGGGTCTGGATCAGGCCCTGGAAAGTGATCGGAACGTTCGGGATCGCGGACATGCGGCGGATTCTTGCCTGCAGAAGGGGTGCGCTAGTATAGCGACCGACCGCACGGGCCTTCCGTGCCTGGGGAAATGGAGGATGGATCCACGCCTGCCAGCGGCTTATGCCAGCGTCCCTGCCGGGGGCGTGCCCCTGCCGCACGGGCGGCTGGATTTCGACCAGGTCGCCGCAGCCCTGGTTGCCGATGGCCTGGTCGCCGCCGCCGATCTGGAGCGCATCCGCTTTTCCGCCCCGGGCGCACGCAATGCCAGCGAGGTCCACCCGCTGGTGCTGCTGGCCAACCTTAAACTGGGCGCCAGCGCAGGCGGTGAGCTCGGCCTGGAGCGCCTGAGCGAGTGGCTGGCCCAGCGCGCGGGCGTGCGCTACCTGCGGGTGGACCCGACCCGGGTCGACGTCTCGGCGGTCACCGCCCTGGTTTCCCATGCCTATGCCCGCCGCCACCGCTTCCTGCCGCTGGCGGTGGACAGCGAGCGCGTGCTGGTCGCCACCAGCGAGCCGCTGGCCCAGGAATGGTTGCGCGACCTGCAACACCTGAGCCGCCGCCGGATCGAGCTGGCGATGGTGAACCCGCTCGATCTGCACCGCTACACCATGGAGTTCTACGGGGTGACGCGCTCGGTGCGCGGCGCCCGTGGCGATGTCCGCGGCGAGACCAGCAGCACCCTGCCCAGCTTCGAGCAGCTGGTGGAACTGGGCCGCGCCGGCGACGTCAACGCCGACGACCAGCACATCGTGCACATCGTGGATTGGCTGCTGCAGTACGCCTACGAGCAGCGCGCCTCGGACATTCATCTGGAGCCACGCCGCGACATGGGCCGCATGCGCTTCCGCATCGATGGCGTGCTGCACAAGGTGTTCGAGGTGCCGCCGGCGGTGATGACCGCCGTGGTCAGCCGGATCAAGGTGCTGGGCCGCATGGACCTGGCCGAGCGCCGGCGCCCGCAGGACGGCCGCATCAAGACCCGCTCCCCGGGCGGGCGCGAAGTGGAAATGCGCCTGTCGACCATGCCCACCGCGTTCGGCGAAAAGTGCGTGATGCGCATCTTCGACCCGGATGCCGCCTTCAAGAGCATCGACCAGCTCGGCTTCAGCCCGCAGGAAGCGGCCGGCTGGACCGCCCTGGTCGAGCGCCCGCACGGCATCGTGCTGGTCACCGGGCCGACCGGCTCGGGCAAGACCACCACCCTGTATTCCACGCTGAAGCGGCTGGCCACCCCGGACGTGAATGTCTGCACGGTGGAAGACCCGATCGAAATGATCGCACCGGAGTTCAACCAGATGCAGGTGCAGACCAACATCGACCTGGATTTCGCCAGCGGCGTGCGCACCCTGCTGCGGCAGGACCCGGACATCATCATGATCGGCGAGATCCGCGATCTGGAGACCGCGCAGATGGCGGTCCAGGCCTCGCTCACCGGCCACCTGGTGCTGTCCACCCTGCACACCAACGATGCGCCCTCGGCGATCACCCGTCTGCTCGACCTGGGCGTGCCGCATTACCTGCTCGCCTCCACCCTCAACGGGGTGCTGGCCCAGCGCCTGGTGCGCACCCTGTGCAGCAGTTGCAAGGTGCCCACGGTGCTCTCGGCCGAGCAATGGGCGGTGCTGACTGATGCCGATGCAGCATTACCTGAGGCGCCCACGCCATATGCACCGGTCGGCTGCATCGACTGCCGACGCACCGGTTTCCTGGGCCGCGTGGGCCTGTATGAGTTGCTGCCATTGGGTTCCAGCCTGCGCCGACACATCCGCGCGGACATGGATCTCGCCGCCTTCAACCGTGCCGCACGTGCTGAAGGGGTACGAACCCTGCGTCGCGCGGGACTTGAAAAGGTAGCGGCAGGGCTGACTACAATCGAGGAAGTCCTCTCGGTCCTGCCTCCCCCGGATGAATTCCGCCCCATTCCTGATTCTTGAAACCGGCCAACCCGTCGCCTCGCTGCGCCGTTACGGGCGGTTTTCGCATTGGATCCGGGTCGCGGCCGGGCTGGACGCCGACGAGACCGTGGTGGTCGATGTCGAGCAGGGCGGCACCCTGCCCAGCCACCGCGATTTTGCCGGGGTGATCGTCAGCGGTTCGGCCGCCTACGTCACCGACCGCGCCGAGTGGAGCGAACGCAGCGCGCAGTGGCTGCGCGCTGCCGCCCACGACGACCGGCCGGTGTTCGGCATCTGCTATGGCCACCAGCTGCTCGCCCACGCGCTGGGCGGCGAAGTGGCCTACAACCCGGCCGGCCGCGAGTCCGGCACGATCGAGCTGGCGCTGGATCCTTCGGCGGTGGACGATCCGCTGTTCGGCGGCCTGCCGGCGCGCTTCCCGGCCCATGCCACCCACCTGCAGACCGTGCTGCGCGCGCCCGAGGGCGCGGCGATCCTGGCACGCTCGGCGCAGGACAACTGCCACGCCTTCCGCTGGGGCGCACATGCCTGGGGCGTGCAGTTCCATCCGGAGTTCGCCACCCACCACATGCGCGGCTACGTCCGCGCCCGCGCCGAGTGCATCCGCCAGCACGGCGGTTGCGCGCGCAGTGTCGCCCGCGACGTCAGCGCCGCGCCGCTGGCCCGCCAGCTGCTGCGCCGTTTCGTCCGCCAGGCACGCAACGCCTGAGGGCTGCACCGGCATGCCCCCGGACGCAAGGCAGCGTCCGCGCCGCGCAGGGCGGCCTTCAGGTCACGCGCCGGGAAAACAGGGATAATCGACCGCAATCGGGCGTTCGCGCCTTCTCCCCTGTCCCGGAATGTTATGAGCGAGATTCGCAAGCTGCCGGCCTCCGCCGGCGCGGAATGGCTGGTGTCGGGTTTCACCCTGCTGCGCAAGGCGCCGTTGGCGCTGGGCCTGCTCGGCGTGATCTGGGCCGTGGCCGCGTTGCTGGTGATGTCGCTGGCGATGGTCAGCCCGGCGCTGAGTACCCTGGCGCAGCTGTTGATGGCGCTGGCCGGCCCGCTGTTCTTCGGCGGCCTGGTGTGGGCCGTGCGCGAAGTCGACCAGGGTCGCGTCGCGCAGCCGTCGCACTTGCTGCAGGGCCTGCAGGAAGGCCGCGCCTTGAACCTGCTCGCCTCGCTGCTGCCGCAGCTGGTGGCCGGCCTGTTCCTGGGCGTGTTGTTGCTGGTGCTGATCGGCAGCAGCGGCCTGCAGCACCTGAGCGAGGTGATGGTGCAGCTCAACGCGATCAGCCAGTCCGGCGCGCAGCCGGACCCGGCGCAGATCGAAGAATTGATGGCGAGCCTGCCGGCGATGCGCATCCTGCTCTGGCTGGCACTGGTGGTGGTCACCTTCCTGGCCATGGCGCTGGCGCTGTTCACCCTGCCGCCGCAGGTGATGTTCGAGCACCGCAACGGCCTGCAGGCGATGCGCCTGAGCCTGCGCGCCTGCCTGCACAACGTGCTGGCGATGCTGGTGTTCTTCCTGCTCGCCTTCGTGGCGGTGTTTGCGATCTACTTCGGCGTGATGCTGGTCGCGCTGATCGCGCAGTTGATCGGCGGCACGATGCTCGCGCTGTTCGTTGCGCAGCTGCTGCTGATGGGCGTGGTGATGCCGGTCTTTGCCGGTGCCATCTACACGGCGTGGAAGCAGATGTTCGGCCAGCAGGGGCCGCAGACCCCGCCGCCGATGCCGGGCCCGAACAACGTGTTCGCCGCCTGATCAACGAAAACCCCGGCCGAGGCCGGGGTTTTTGTTTGTGCCTTACTCCGGCTGCTCTTTCCCGCCCGGGCGTGGCACCAGCCAGCGCGCGGCGTGGATGCCCAGTTCGTAGAGCAGGCACATCGGAATGGCCAGCATCAGCTGCGAGACCACGTCCGGCGGCGTCAGCACCGCGGCCAGCACGAAGATGCCGACGATCGCATAGCCGCGACCTTCCTTGAACTGCTGCGGCGTGATCCAGCCCAGCAGCACCAGGATCACCATCGCCACCGGCAGCTCGAAGCTGGTGCCGAAGGCGAAGAAGATCGCCAGCACGAAATCCAGGTACGCCGTCGCGTCGGGCGTGATCGCGATCACCTCCGGGCGGAACGTGGTGAGGAAGTGGAACACCGCCGGCAACACCAGGAAGTACGCGAACGCGCAGCCCAGATAGAACAGCAGTACCGACGAGGCCAGCAACGGTACGGCCAGGCGTTTTTCGCGGGCATACAGGCCCGGCGCCACGAACGACCACAGCTGGAACAGCAGCCACGGCACGGCGATGAACACCGCCACGAAGAAGGTCAGTTTCAACGGCGCGAAGAACGCGCCGGCCGGATTGGTCGCGATCATCGTCTGCCCGTTCGGCAGCTGCGAGATCAGCGGTTCGGCGATCATCGTGTAGATCTGCCGCGAGAACGGCATCAACCCCAGCAGCACCACGCCCAGGCCGATCAACGCGCGCACCAGGCGCGCACGCAGCTCGATCAGGTGTTCGACCAGCGAACTCTCGTTGCTTTCATGCTCGCTCATCGCGGTGCCTCGTCGTTCGGCGGCGTGGGCACAGGCGTAAGCGGCGCGGTGTCAGTCGACGGCGGCAGGGCCGCCGGCGGATCTGCACGCGGTGCGCTGCCATCGATGCGCGGCGGCGCCATCGCATCGCGCGGCGGCTCGGCCTCCTCGGGGGCCACCACATGCTGGGCCACGCTGGCCGGGGAACCTGGTGCGGGGCCGGTCATCACCGGTTCGTCGTCCGCAGCCGCGGCGACGTCATCGCCCTGCCGTGCCACGTCCTGGCGCATCTGCTCGGCCTCGCGGCGCACCGCTTCGCCACTGGCGCGCAGCTGCGACTCGGTATCGCGCATCGAGGTTTTCACATCATCGAACTGCCGCTTGATCTCTTCGGCGTGCAGTTCACGCTCGAGCTCCTGCTTCACCGAGTCCCACTGGTTGCGGGCACGGCGCACCCACAGCCCGGCAAAGCGGGCCGCCTTGGGCAGCCGCTCGGGGCCGAGGACGACCAGGGCCACCACCGCGATGACCAGCAGTTCACTGAAACCGATATCGAACACGCCAAGCCGCCCGGATCAGCGCGGGTCGCGGTCGTGCTCGGTCTGCGACGTCGTCGTCGAGTCCTGCGGACGCGAACTGTCGCTGAGCTGCGCGTTCGGCTTGTCCTCGTCGCGCATGCCCTTCTTGAATTCCTTGACGGCGCTGCCAAGGTCCTTGGCGCCGCTGGTCAGTTTCTTGGTGCCGAACACCAGCAGAACGATGACCAGCACGACCAACCAATGCCAGATGCTGAAACTGCCCATGACTCGCTCGCGTTACGTAGTGATCAGACGGTTGAGCATAGCGCACCGGCGGTAAGCCGGCGCGCGTGACAAAAGTCAGTTGCCGTCCAGCGATTCGGTACGGACTTCACCGTCGCCAACCGGCTGGAAGCCCTGCTGCGGGGCCGGTTGCGCCGGCACGGACTGCAGCGGGGCCGTGGTCGCGCCAGCAGGGGCCGGGGCAGGTGCCTGTTCAGGTCGAACCGGTACGGCGGCGGCGCGCGGCGCAGCGGCCGGCGCTGGGGCATTGCCCGCAGTGCCGCGCTTCTCGCGGGCGGTATAGGTGGCTTCCTCCAGGCGATCACGGAAGGCGACCACGTCCACC
Organism: Stenotrophomonas sp. TWI273; assembly: GCF_039674765.1. Lineage (NCBI taxonomy): Bacteria > Pseudomonadati > Pseudomonadota > Gammaproteobacteria > Lysobacterales > Lysobacteraceae > Stenotrophomonas > Stenotrophomonas sp. TWI273. The sequence goes on along the minus strand of NZ_JBDJOA010000023.1, from coordinate 5,723 downwards.
GAGGGCGGCTCGCCGACACGGCCTTCGAACACCATGCGCGGCGTGGTGTTGCTGCCGTAGGCGTCCAGGTTGGCGGCATCGTCGATCTGCAGCACGGCGCCATCCAGCGCCACACCGGCGAACAGGCCACGGGCGCGCGACCAGGACCAGATCTCAGCCTTCAGCTGGCCATCGGTGGCGGCGGCGGCGTTGCGACCGACCGGTCCGGCGGCGACGCCGGCATCGGCGCCCAGGGTGAACTTGCCGTTGACGAGATTGTCCAGGCTGCGGTCGTTGCGGAACACCAGCACCACATCGGAGGACTGCACGCCGGCCTGGAAGCCGATGCTGCCGCCGGTGAGCTTCACGAACACCGGGTTGGACCAGCTGCCATCGGGCGTCTTGACGGACATCAAGCCATGGCCGCGACGGCCGCCGATCACCAGGCCGGCCTTGATCGTATCGGGAATGACGATGACCGCTCGGCCTTCGTCGAGCAGCTTGTCGGGAATCCCCTGCTCGGGGATGTCCTGGATTTCATTCAGGACGCGCACGGCATTGCGGGCGCGCTGGTCCTCCTGTGGCCCGGCCATGGCCTGGGTCGACAGCAGGCTGGCGGAGATCAGCAGAACAAGGCTGAGGCGGCGCATGGGTGGGCTCCAGAAAGTCGATTCATACAAGATAGCGGCAGGTACGACCGGGGTCGATACGCTTCTCGACGTTAGAAGGCCGGCGATGAATCGGCAATGAGTATTCCCGGCTATCGATATGCACGCTGGATCGCGTTCATCATCCAAATCCATCCCGCCAATCGCGCAGACCTGCGAGAATGGCGGCATGCTCGACGCACCCGACACCGCCGTGCTGGCGGTCAATCTAGGCACGCCCGAGACGCCAACCGCCCCGGCGGTGCGTCGCTACCTGGCTGAATTCCTCAGCGATCCGCGCGTGGTCGCGATTCCGCCGCTGTTCTGGAAACCCTTGCTGTTCGGGCTGATCCTGCCATTGCGCAGTGGTCGCTCGGCCGCCAAGTACGCCCAGGTCTGGCTGCCGGAGGGCTCCCCGCTGATGGTTTACACGCGCCGGCTGGCCGAGGCCATGCAGGGCCTGATGCCCGATCTGCGGGTGCGCCATGCGATGCGTTATGGCGCCCCGGCGCTGCCGGCCGAGCTGGACCGGTTGGCCGCCGAAGGCATGAAACGGATCGTGGTACTGCCGTTGTATCCGCAGTATTCGACCACCACCACCGCCTCGATCGAGGACCAGGTGCGCGAGTGGCAGCCGAAGCATCCCGGCGTCACCGTGACCCTGGTGCGCGATTACGCGGTCGATCCGGACTGGGTCGCCGCCGTCGCCGGCAGCATCCGCCAGTGGTGGGAGCAGCATGGGCGCGGCGAGAAACTGGTGTTTTCCTTCCACGGCATTCCACAGCGGCTGGCCGACGCCGGCGATCCGTATCCGCAGCGCTGCGAAGCCAGCGCCCACGCGATCGCCCACGCGCTGGAGCTGGCCGACGATGCCTGGCAGCTGACCTACCAATCGCGTTTCGGCCGTGAGAAGTGGCTCCAGCCCTACGCCGAACCCACCCTGTGGGCGATGGCCGAGAAGGGCGTGCGCAGCATGGACGTGGTCTGCCCCGGCTTTGCCACCGACTGCCTGGAAACCCTGGAAGAAGTGGCGATGGGCTTTACCGAGACCGTGGCCGAGCGCGGCGCGACAATGCGCTACATCCCCTGCCTCAACGACGCGCACGCGCATGCACTGGCCCTGTCGCGGCTGAGCATCGCGGCGCTGGCATGACGCTGCAGCCGTTCTCGCTGCCGGTGGCCGGCAGCACCGTGGCCGGCCTGCGGTCGGGTGAGACCGGCGGCACGCGCGTCCTGGCGCTGCATGGCTGGCTCGACAACGCGGCCAGCTTCGTACCGTTGGCCGCGCAACTACCGGATCTGGCGCTGGTCGCGATCGATCTGCCCGGCCACGGCCACAGCGCGCATCTGCCGCCCGGCACGCAATACAACACGCCCGGTGCGATCTGCCACGTGCTCGACGTCGCTGATGCGCTGGGCTGGGACCGCTTCGTGCTGCTCGGCCACTCGATGGGCGCCGGCATTGCCAGCCTTACCGCGGCGGCCGCACCCGAACGCGTCGAGCGCCTGATCGCGATCGAGGCCCTCGGCGGTCTGCGGGGCCCGGAGAATGAAACCGCACAGCGCCTGCGTGAGCATGTGCGTGCCGCGCGGGCGCTGCCCACCCGCAGACTGCGCGTGTTCCCCGATCTGGCCGCACCGATCCGCGCCCGCATGATGGCCAACCAGCTCAGCGAGCCGTGCGCGCGCCTGCTGGTCGAACGCGGCGTCAAGCCGGTTGAAGGGGGTTTCAGCTGGTGCAGCGATCAGCGCCTGATGCTGCCCACCGCGATGCGCCTGAGCGAAGCGCAGATCGACGACCTGCTCGCCGCGATCGAATGCCCGACCCAGGTGATCTACGCCACGCCAGCGCAGTCGTATTACCCGGAGCCGTTGCGCAGCCAGCGCATCTCGTTGCTGCGCGAAGGCCGCTTGGCGGTGTTCCCGGGCACGCATCATCTGCACATGGAGCATCCGCAGGTGGTCGCTGAGGTGATCCAGGGCTTCCTCGCCGGGTAAGCCCTGCACGGTGCGACACACGGTCGCACTCAACTTATCCCGGCAACGACCGATACCGATGATGCAGGCCGATCTTCGTCGGCCGCACTGTCGTCGCTTGCTCCGCCGTTGCGAAGCCGCGCATCACCCAGGCTTCCAGGGAACGTCGTCGCAATGCCGGATTGGCCGTGCCATCGCCCACAGGACCGGGCCATGCCGGCGGTGATCGCCACCGCCGACACGGCACCTGCCGGCACCTGCTCTGCGCGTGCCCCCCTGCTTCCTTCCGCTGCTGCACCCACCGCTTCGCCGGTGACGGGTGTGGCATCCGCCTGCGCGCGATCACGCCGCGGGCCTTCCGTTTTCTGCTGATTCTGGAGCCCTCATGTCCGCCATGCCCGATGCCACCTCCCGCCCACCCGATCTGCTGCGCACGCGCACGTCCCGGCCGTCCACGGATGCCGCCTATCTGATCTCGGCCGGGGTGCTGCTTGCCGCCGCGGTAACCGCCGCGATCTGGCAGCGGCAGCCTTGGGCGCTGCTTCCGGTGGCAGTCGCGGCGCTGCTGCTGGGCGTGGTGGCACTGCGCGTGCGGCAGCAGGGCCAGGCGTTGCGGCAGGCAGAGGTGCGGTCGGTCTCGCTGGCCGCGGAGGCAGCCCGCGCGCAGGCGCGCGACAGTGTCGAACATACGCACGATGCCCAGGTCCGGCAGGCACTGGATGTCTCCCGCACCGCAATGATGATCGCCGACAACGACCACGTGATCCGCTACGTGAACCAGTCGGTGGTGAGCTTGCTGCGCAACCAGCAGACCAGCCTGCGTGAGGCCTTCCCCGACTTCGACGCCGAGCGCCTGGTCGGCAGCAGCATCCACCGTTTCCATGCCAATCCGGACCGCATCCGCGCCATCCTCAATACGCTGATGGTCACCCATCACGGGCGTGTGCGGATCGGCCCGGTGCACTTCGCCCAGGTTGTCACGCCGGTATTCGATGCGAAGGGCCAGCGCCAGGGCTTCGCGGTGGAATGGCATGACCGCACCCACGAACTGCTGCTGGAACATGCCGTGGCCGATATCGTCGAGGCCGCCAGCAAGGGCGATCTTGATCGCCGGCTGCAGGCCACGGACGGAGGCGCGAGCTTCCTCAACGGCCTGACCGGCGGCATCAATCAGCTGCTGGACAGCGTGGGTGGCACGGTCGGTGAGATCCGCCGCATGCTCTCGGCATTGGCCGATGGCGATCTGGACCAGCGCATGCGGGGCGACTTCCACGGGTCGTTCCAGGCCATGCAGCGCGATGCCAATGCGACGGCGGAGCAACTGACCGCGATGGTCGAACGGATCAAGCAGTGCACCGGCTCGATTTCGCTGGCCGCCAGTGAGATCGCCAGTGGCAACGATGATCTGTCCGAGCGTACCGAACGCCAGGCTGCCCATCTGGAGGAAACCGCCGCCTCGATGGAGGAGCTGACCTCCACCGTGCGACAGAATGCCGAACACGCGCGCCAGGCCAGTGCGTTGGCGCACGGCGCGCATGACGTCGCCACCCGCGGCAGTCGGGTGGTGAGCGAGGTGGTGACCACCATGGACGCCATCCAGACCGCCTCTCACCGCATCGGCGACATCACGCGCGTCATCGACGGGATCGCCTTCCAGACCAATATTCTTGCCCTCAACGCCGCCGTGGAAGCAGCACGTGCAGGCGAGCAGGGCCGCGGCTTCGCGGTGGTGGCCAGCGAGGTACGCAGCCTGGCCCAGCGTTCGGCCGAGGCCGCCAAGGAGATCAAGGGCCTGATCGATGCCTCCGTGGTACAGGTTGCCGACGGCGCGCGCCTGGTCCAGGACGCCGGGCAGACCATGGGCGAGATTGTGAGCAGCGTGGCCGGTGTCAGCGGCATCATGGCCGAGATCTCTTCGGCCTCGCAGGAGCAGGCCGCCGGCATCGATCAGGTCAACCGGACGGTGGCGCAGATGGACGATGCCACCCAGCAGAATGCGGCGTTGGTCGAAGAGGCGAGTGCAGCGGCACGCCTGTTGGAGGCGCAGGCTGCCGACCTGACCCAGGCAGTGGCCGTGTTCCGTCATCAGGAACAGGCGTACCGCCCGGCCGCGGTGGCCTGACCGGCGTCAGTCCAGCACGCGTTTCGGCGCGCCCTGCAGCCAGGCGGCGATAGTCTCGACCGCCTGGCCGAAATAGTCCCGGTAATTGCGCGCGGTGACGTAGCCCAGAGGGGGCGTCGCCAATACGTTGGGCAATGTGCGCAGCGGATGCCCGGCCGGGAGGGGTTCGATGTCGAAGACATCCAGGCCAGCACCGGCGATGCGCTTGTCAGTCAGGGCGTCGATCAACGCCTGCTGATCGATCCGGCCCGCGCGTGCGGTATTGATCAGACATGCGTGTGCCGGCATGCAGGCCAGCGTGTCGGCATCCACGATCGCGGGGCTGCGTTCGCCCAGGACCCGGTGCAGCGACACCACCTCGCTGCCAGCGAACAGGGCCTCCTGCGATGTAGCCCATTGCACCGCCGCCGCACGTGGCGCGTCGAGATTCGGACGCCCTGCACTGACCTGCATCCCGAACGCCTGGCCGATCTGCACCACGCGCTGACCGATCTTCCCCACTCCCAGCAGTCCCAACCGCGCACCATGCAGGTCACGGCCGACCGTCTGCTGCCACGGCCCGTCGCTGCGCAATGCATTGGCCTCAGGCACCAGGTGGCGCATCAGGCCGAGGATCAGCGCCCAGGTGATCTCCACGGCAGGCTCGGGATGGCTGTCGGTGCCGCAGACGATGACGCCCTGCGCTTTCGCTGCCGCGACATCGATGGCCGCATGGCGCATGCCGCTGGTGATCAGCAGGCGTAGACAGGGCCGGCGGGCCAACAGTGCCGCGGTGATCGGTGTGCGTTCGCGCATGGCCACCAGGATGTCGGCATCGCCGAGCGCGGCGACCCGTGCGTCCGTGGTGGGAGGGGCTGAAACGCAGACAAAAAGAAAACCCCGCTGCGTGAGCAGCGGGGTTTTCGGGGTAAAAACCCTGGCGATGACCTACTCTCGCATGGCTTAGGCCACACTACCATCGGCGCAGCTGCGTTTCACTTCCGAGTTCGGGATGGGAT
>NZ_JBDJOA010000022.1:0-33610 GCF_039674765.1 Stenotrophomonas sp. TWI273 | reverse complement strand
GAATGGCGAGGAGCCGGCCAGCGGCCGGCACTACCAAATGGCGAGGAGCCGGCCAGCGGCCGGCACTACCAAATGGCGAGGAGCCGGCCAGCGGCCGGCACTACCAAATGGCGAGGAGCCGGCCAGCGGCCGGCACTACCAATGGCGAGGAGCGGGCCAGCGGCCGGCACTACCAATGGCGAGGAGCCGGCCAGCGGCCGGCACTGCCAAATGGCGAGGAGCCGGCCAGCGGCCGGCACTACCCATGGCGAGGGGCTGTGCAGCGGCCGGCACTACCTCTCGCCCACAAAAAACCCCGCCGAAGCGGGGTTTTTCGTTACGCCACCAACTCGGCTCAGTTGGCCTTGTGGATCGCGCGCTTGCTCACGGCCATCGCGGCGTCATGCACCACTTCCGACAGCGACGGGTGGGCGTGGCAGATGCGCGCCAGGTCGTCGGCCGAACCGCTGAACTCCATGGTCAGCACGCCTTCGTGCACCAGCTCGGAGACGTTCGCGCCGACCAGGTGCATGCCCAGGATGCGGTCGGTCTCGGCATGCGCCAGGACCTTCACGAAGCCGGTCGGCTCGATCATCGCCACGGCACGGCCGTTGGCGGCGAACGGGAAGCTGCCCGCCTTGTACGGGATGCCTTCGTCCTTGAGCTGCTGCTCGGTCTTGCCGACCCAGGCCAGCTCCGGCTCGGTGTAGATGACCCACGGGATCGTGTCGAAGTTGACGTGGCCCGGCAGGCCCGCGATCAGCTCGGCCACGGCGATGCCTTCCTCGAAGCCCTTGTGTGCCAGCATCGGGCCGCGCACGCAGTCACCGACCGCCCAGACGCCATTGACGCCGGTGTGGCAGTGCGCGTCCACTTCGATCTGGCCACGCTCGTTGATCTTGACCCCGGTGCCTTCGGCCAGCAGGCCCTTGGTGGCGGCGCGACGGCCAACGGCCACCAGCAGCTTGTCCACGATCAGGCTCTTCTCGCCTTCACCATCGGTGTAGGTCAGGGCGACTTCCTTCTTCTTGCCCTTGCCGGTCACCTCGGCCTTGGAGACCTTGGCGCCCAGGCGGATGTCCAGACCCTGCTTCTTGAATTCCTTCAAGGCGGTCTTGGCCACTTCGGCATCGGCAGCGGCCAGGAAGTCCGGCAGCGCTTCCAGGATGGTCACTTCCGAACCCAGGCGCTTCCAGACGCTGCCCAGTTCCAGGCCGATCACGCCGGCACCGATCACGGCCAGGCGAGCCGGCACTTCGGTGAAATCCAGGCCGCCGACGTTGTCGACGATGGTTTCGCCATCGAACTTGGCGAACGGCAGTTCGATCGAATCCGAGCCGGCGGCGATGATGACGTTGGTGCCCTTCAGCTCGACTTCCGAACCGTCGTGCTGCTTGACCTTGACGATGTTGCCCGGTTGCAGCTCACCGAAACCGTAGTACGCGGTGACCTTGTTCGCCTTGAACAGCATGGCGATGCCGCCGGTGAACTGCTTGACGATCTTGTCCTTGCGGCCAACCATCGCCTCGACGTCCATCTTGGCATCCTTGAAGCTGATGCCGTGGTCGCCAAAGATGTGGCCCATGTTCCAGAACTGGCGCGAGGAATCGAGCAGCGCCTTGGACGGGATGCAGCCCACGCGCAGGCAGGTGCCACCCAGGGCCGGCTTGCCGTCCTTGCCCAGCGCAGCGTCGATGCAGGCGGTCTTCAGACCCAGCTGCGCGGCGCGGATGGCGGCATGGTAACCGGCCGGACCGGCACCGATGACGACGACGTCGAATTGTTCAGCCATTGATAGTTCCTTGTTGCATTCCCGAGCTTCGCTTGAAGCCGGTGGCGCGCAGGCGCCGGGGGAGAGAGCAGGGCAGTGCGGTGCAGTGCCGTAAAACCAGAACCCCTCCGCGCGGGCGCGGAGGGGTGGGAGGTCTTACAGGCCGAACAGCATGCGGCCCGGGTTTTCCAGCTGGTTCTTGATGTCCACCAGGAACTGGACCGAGTCCTTGCCATCGATGATGCGGTGATCGTAGGACAGCGCCAGGTACATCATCGGCGCGATCACGACCTGGCCGTTCTGCGCGATCGGACGCTCCTTGATGGCGTGCATGCCCAGGATGGCGCTCTGCGGCGGGTTGATGATCGGGGTCGACAGCAGCGAGCCGAAGGTGCCGCCGTTGGTGACGGTGAAGGTGCCGCCCTGCAGTTCTTCCAGGCTCAGCTTGCCGTCACGGGCCTTCTTGGCGTAGTCGGCGATGGTCTTTTCGATATCGGCGAACGACATGCGCTCGACGTTGCGCAGGACCGGGGTCACCAGACCCTTCTCGGTCGACACGGCGATCGAGATGTCCGAGTAGCCGTGATAGATGATGTCGTCACCATCGATCGAGGCATTGACCAGCGGGAAGCGCTGCAGCGCGTTGGCGGCGGCCTTCACGAAGAAGCTCATGAAGCCCAGCTTGATGCCGTGGGCCTTGACGAACTCGTCCTGCAGATCCTTGCGCGCGGCCGAGACCTTGGACAGGTCGACCTCGTTGAAGGTGGTCAGCATCGCGGTGCCGTTCTTGGACTGCATCAGGCGCTCGGCGATGCGCTTGCGGATGCGGGTCATCGGCACGCGCTCTTCCGGACGTGCGCCACCGGACTTGCCGGCGCCACCGTTGCGGGCGAAGTTGACGATGTCTTCCTTGGTCACCGCGCCGCGGCGGCCGGTGCCGTCCACGTCGGCCGGGTTCACGCCTTCGGTGATGGCGGTGAAGCGGGCGCCCGGGGGCAGCGAATCGGCAGCGGACTTGGTGGCCGGGGCCGGCGCTGCGGCAGCGGCCGGAGCGGCAGCGGCCGCTGCCGGAGCAGCGGCCGGGGCATCGGCCTTCTTCTCTTCGGCCGGCGCAGCAGCAGCGGTCGCGCCTTCTTCGATGATGGCCACGACCTGGCTGGAGGTCACGGTGGCACCCACCTCGAACTTGATCTCCTTCAGCACGCCATCGACCGGCGACGGCACTTCCAGGACGACCTTGTCGGTTTCCAGATCAAGCAGGTTTTCATCGCGCTTGACGGCATCGCCGACCTTCTTGTGCCAGGTGGCGATGGTGCCGTCGGCGACGGATTCGGGCAGTACCGGGGCTTTGACTTCGGTGGCCATGCGGGAGCTTCCTGGTTTGTCTTTTCTAGAATGAGGGGGAGAGTTATTCAGCGACCGAGTCGTTGAACGTGTTGACCAGGGCATCGGCGATCAGCTTCTGCTGTTCGATGATGTGGTCAGCCATGTGTCCAGCGGCCGGCGATGCCGAACGGGCGCGACCTGCGTAATGGATGCTCTGGCCATCGGCCAGGCACGCCTGCAGGTGGTGACGGATCTGGTACCAGGCACCCTGGTTCTGCGGTTCTTCCTGACACCACACCACATCGGCCGCCTTGCCGTACTTCTTCAGCTCTGCTGCCAGTGCCACGCGCGGGAACGGATACAGCTGTTCGACGCGGATGATGGCCACATCGTCCTGGCCACGCTTGGTCTGGTCTTCCAGCAGGTCGTAGTAGACCTTGCCCGAGCACAGCACCACGCGCTTGACCTTCTTGGCGTCTGCGTTGGCATCGCCGATCAGGTGCTGGAACTCGCCGTTGGCCAGTTCGTCCAGGGTCGACACGGCCAGCTTGTGGCGCAGCAGCGACTTGGGCGACATCACGATCAGCGGCTTGCGGGTGGTCATGCGCATCTGGCGACGCAGCATGTGGTACGCCTGGGCCGGGGTCGACGGCACGCACACCAGCATGTTCTCCAGCGCACACAGCTGCAGGAAACGCTCCAGACGCGCGGAGCTGTGCTCCGGGCCCTGGCCTTCGTAACCGTGCGGCAGCAGCAGGGTCAGGCCGGTGATACGGCCCCACTTGGCTTCGCCGGCGGCGATGAACTGATCGATCACGACCTGGGCGCCGTTGGCGAAATCGCCGAACTGGCCTTCCCAGATGCACAGGGTGTTCGGATCGGTGGTGGAGAAGCCGTACTCATAGGCCATCACCGCTTCTTCGCTGAGCAGCGAATCGATGATGGTGGCCTGTTCCGGCGACTCGACCAGCTGGCGCAGCGGCAGGTAGTAGTTGTCGGTCTTCTGGTCGTGCAGGATCGCGTGGCGGTGCGTGAACGTACCGCGGCCCACGTCCTGGCCGACCAGGCGCAGGTTGTTGCCTTCGTCGAGGATGGTGGCGTAGGCCAGGTTCTCGGCAAAGCCCCAGTCACCCGGGATCTCGCCGGCGGCCATCTTGCGGCGGTCGTCATAGACCTTGGCCACGCGCGAGTGCAGTTCCACGCCTTCGGGCACGGTGTTGATCATCTGCGCCAGCTGCTTGACCTTCTCCATGCCGACGGCGGTGGAGACCGCGTCGGAGAGCTTGCCGTTGAGCAGCTTGGGCCAATCCACGTACATCTTGCTGGTGGCCGGGGTCTTTTCGACCTGGGCCAGCTCGGTGGTGACTTCACCGGCATCGAGCTTGTTGCGGTAGGCATCGACCAGCGCCTTGCCGCCGCCGGCTTCGATCACGCCGGCAGCTTCCAGCGCCGCGGCGTACAGCTCGCGGGTGGTCTGGTGCTTGCGGATCACCTGGTACATCAGCGGCTGGGTGATCGCCGGTTCGTCGGCCTCGTTATGGCCCCAACGGCGGTAGCACATCAGATCGATGACCACGTCCTTGGCGAACTTCTGGCGGAACTCGAAGGCCAGCTGGGCGGCAAACACCACGGCTTCCGGATCGTCGCCATTCACGTGCAGCACCGGGGCGGCGATCATCTTGGCCACGTCGGTGGCGTAGCGCGTGGAGCGCGTATCCAGCGGGTTGGAGGTGGTGAAACCGACCTGGTTGTTGACCACGATGTGCACCGTGCCACCGACGGCGAAGCCGCGGGCCTGGGACATCTGGAACAGCTCCATCACCACGCCCTGGCCGGAGAAGGCCGCGTCGCCGTGGATCAGGATCGGCATCACCTGCTTGCGGGCGGTATCGCCACGACGTTCCTGGCGCGAGCGCACGCTGCCGGCCACGACCGGATCGGCGATTTCCAGGTGCGACGGGTTGAACGCCAGCGCCAGGTGGACGGCGCCACCCGGGGTGGAGACGTCGGCGGAGAAGCCCATGTGGTACTTCACGTCGCCGGCGGAGGCGTGGTCGTCGTGCTCGAACTTGCCTTCGAACTCGTCGAACAGCTTGCGCGGGCTCTTGCCGAGAGTGTTGACCAGCACGTTCAGGCGGCCGCGATGGGCCATGCCGATCACCACGTCCTTGACGCCATCCTTGCCGGCGTCACGGATGATGGTGTCCATCATCGGGATCAGCGAGTCGCCGCCTTCCAGCGAGAAGCGCTTCTGGCCGACATACTTGGTGTGCAGGTAGCGCTCCAGACCCTCGGCAGCCGTCAGGCGCTCCAGGGTGCGGCGCTGGGTATCGGCATCCAGGTTGTAGTTGCCACCGGCCAGTTCCAGGCGCTGGTACAGCCACTGGCGCTGCTCGACCTCGGAGATGTGCATGAATTCCGCACCGATCGAGCCGGTGTAGGTCTTCTTCAGGCGCTCCAGCAGGTCGCGCAGTTTCATGCGCGGCTGGCCGGCGACGCCGCCGGTGCTGAACTCACTGCCCAGGTCGCTTTCCGACAGGCTGTGGAACGGCAGGCCCAGATCCGGCGGATTGGTCGGCGCGGTCAGGCTCAGCGGGTCCAGGCGGGCCGCCATGTGGCCACGCGAACGGTAGGCGGTGATCAGGCGGCCGACATTGCGCTCGCGCTCGTCGCCGGCACCGGCGGCAGTGCCGCTCTTGACGGCATTCTTGGCGGCGTCGGCAATGTGGGCGATGACGGCCGAATGCGGAATATCACCGGCTTCGCGGCCCTGGAAGCCGTCGAAGTAGGTCTTCCATTTGGGATCGACACTGTCCGGAGAAACGAGGTACTGCTCGTACAGATCCTCGATATAGGAGGCGTTGCCGCCGGCGAGCTGCGAAGATTGCGCAAACTGCTTCAGTTGATTGTCCACGATGGAGAGTCGGATTCGCTTGTGGGGTAAGGCTTCGATGATCCGGCAGGGAAAAGTGAATAGCCCTGCGCGGGCGGTATCTAACACCCCAAATTGTACCCCCATCGAGACAGGAAGGGGCACCGTACGGGCCAGTGCGGGGACCGCGGTGTCATTCCCAGACAGGTTCGGGAGCGTGGGGTGAGCTACAGGCCCAGTGCGCGCAGTTCGCTGCAATCACGCGAACGTTCCCATACGCGCTGCAAACCGTCCTGCAACGGCCGCGAACGTGCCGGCTGGGACACACCCGCCTCACCGTCGAAGCGGTGGCCACTCAGACGAAAGTAGTAGTCGCCCGCGTCATTGAGCAGGCAGGCCGATGCCGTCGCGCGGTCGATCGGATCGCTCACTTCGCGCACCCGGAAGACGCTCGGCAGGCGCTGCAGCAGGGTCAACAGGGGCGAGCCGGCCTGCCGGATGGCGGCGCTGTCGTGGACGATCAGCCAGGCCTGTTTGTCGTGGCGGGCGGTGGCGTAGCGTCGCAGCGCCTCCAGCACCGGCGGTGCATCAAGCAGGCCGGGGTCGAGCTGGCGGCTGTGGATCCAGAGCTGGCGGCGGGCGCGGTGGACCAGTGCGGTGGTGATCGCCACGGCGTCCTCGGCCCGGTCGATCGCGACCGCTCCGGACAGGGTCAGGCGCATGTGCTGGTGGGCGATACCGGCCTCGTCGAACACCTCGCCCTCCGGCAGGAAGCCCTGCCGGGTGTAGAACACGCGGGCCGGCAGCTGCGCATGCAGCCCGACCTCGCGCCAGCCACGGGCCCGGGCCTGATCGATCAGGGCCTGCAGCAGGGCGTCGCCGACGCCTTTGCCGCGCCAGGCGGCCAGCACCGCCATCCGGCCGATCCGCCCATCCGGGGTGAGCCGGCCGGCACCGATCGGCGCGCCGTCGGTGTCCCGGGCCAGCACGTGCACGCTGAGGGGATCGAGCGCGTCGATCTCCAGCTCGGCCGGTACCTGCTGTTCGTCGACGAACACGGTGAACCGCACCCGGTGCAGCGCGGCGTGCTGCGCCGGGTAATCGACCACGTCAACCTGGAAACCGGAGGCGGCCATGGCGGGCGGGCGGATCAGCCGCGCGGGGGCTCGTCCTTGCCGTCGGTCTCGTCGCTGTCATCGAAATCGACGATCACTTCGATGCCGTCGTCATGGATGGTGACCTCGTGCACGTCGGCCTGGATGGCCTCGTCATCGATGACCTCGACCGCGTCGGTGCCGTCGACGATGTCGTACTCGGCGACGTAGTCGTCTTCATCCTCCAACCCGGCATCGTCCACCAGCTGGTAGAAGCCGCCGGCGACCAGCGCCTGCACGGCATCACGGCCCTTGGCCGAGAGCTTCTGGTACAGCGCCGCGCCGATCTGTTCGGTGCCGGCCAGTACCTGGGCATCCTTGACCGGCAGGGCGAAGTCCAGGCCGCTGCAGTACAGGCTGGCGCCACGCTTGGCACGGCGCCAGGCCAAGCGCGCCCACGGGTGGCGCTGCAATTCCACGCCCGCGCCCAGCGCGGCTTCGATCTCCTCGCGCGGCAGCGGTTCGCCGTGCGCCATCACTTCCCCGGCGGCGCGGTAGGTGGTGATGAAGCGGCCGAACCAGTCGCCGAGCTTGTCCGGGTCGTTCATGCGGATCGCATTGAGCGCTTCGACCACGCGATTCATCGAGACCACGTCGATCTCGTTCGGGTCCTGCGGCACTTTCAGGTCCGGATCCTGGTAACGGATGGACTCGTCGGCACCGTCAATCAGGGTATCGAGGTAGTCGCTGATCAGCTCGGCCGAGGCCGGGGCACGCATGCCGAAGGAGAAGGTCAGGCAGGGGTCTTCGGCGACGCCGTTGTGCGGCACGTTCGGCGGCAGGTAGAGCATGTCACCCGGCGCCAGCACCCAATCGTGGGTCGGCTTGAAGCGGCGCAGCAGCTTGAGTTCGACGTCGTCGCGGAAGTCCAGCGGCGGGCGCTTGCCCTTGATGGATTCGCTGGCATCGATCTGCCAGCGGCGGTGCCCGTAAGCCTGCAGCAGGAAGACGTCGTACTGGTCGACATGCGCCCCGACCGAGCCGCCGGTGGCGGCGAAGCTGATCATCACGTCATCCATGCGCCAGCGCGGCAGGAAGTTGAAGTGGCTGATCAGGGCGCGCACGTCGGCGTCCCACTTGTCCACGTCCTGGACCAGCAGGGTCCAGTCGTGGTCGGGCATGCCCGGGAACTCTTCTTCCTGGAACGGGCCGGTACGCACGCTCCAGCCATCGGTGGCGCGGTCGTGGGTGATCAGGCGCGACAGGGCGCCTTCCTCGCAGGCCAGGCCGGCGAGGTCTTCGGGCTGGACCGGCGTTTCGAAATCGGGGAAGGCGCCGCGGATGAGCAGCGGGCGCTTCTGCCAGTAGTCGCGCAGGAAGGTGGCTGCGGGCATGCCCAGCGGAAGGCCGGGGCGGGCCTGGATGTCGATGACGGGGGTTTTGGTCTTGCGTGCGGCCATGGGGGAGATCCTTGCAGCGTATAGACGGGTATTCGGGGGCGCGACGGTGCCGCGCCCATGCCTTCAGATCGCCTTGGCCAGGTCCGCCGCCAGGCCGATGTAGCCGCCCGGGGTGAGGGCGCGCAGGCTCTGCTTGGCGTCGGCCGGCAGCTCCAGGGATTCGACGAAGGCCTGCATCGACTCGGTGGTGATGCCCTGACCACGGGTGAGGGCCTTGAGCTGTTCGTAGGGGTTGGGCAGGCCGTGGCGGCGCATGACGGTCTGCACGGCTTCGGCCAGTACTTCCCACGCGGCGTCCAGATCGGCGTCCAGGCGTTCCGGGTTCACGGTCAGCTTGCCCAGGCCCTTGGCCAGCGAGTCCAGGGCGACCTGGGTGTGGCCAAAGGCCGTGCCGACCGCACGCAGCACGGTGGAGTCGGTCAGATCACGCTGCCAGCGGCTGATCGGCAGCTTGGCGCTGAAATGCTCGAACAGGGCGTTGGCGATGCCGAAGTTGCCTTCGGCGTTTTCGAAATCGATCGGGTTGACCTTGTGTGGCATGGTCGACGAGCCGACTTCGCCTTCCTTGAGCTTCTGCTTGAAGTAGCCCAGCGAGATATAGCCCCAGACGTCGCGGGCCAGATCGATCAGGATGATGTTGGCGCGGCGCGCGGCATCGCCGATTTCGGCGACGTTGTCATGCGGTTCGATCTGGGTGGTGTACGGGTTGAACACCAGGCCGAGGCTTTCCACGAAGCGCTGGGCGAAGGCCGGCCAGTCCACGTCCGGGTAGGCGATGACGTGGGCGTTGTAGTTGCCCACCGCGCCGTTGATCTTGCCGGTCAGCTCCACCGCGGCGATCTGGCGGCGCTGGCGCTCCAGACGGGCCACCACGTTGGCCACTTCCTTGCCCAGGGTGGTCGGCGAGGCGGTCTGGCCGTGGGTACGCGACAGCATCGGCTGGGCCGCCTGGGCGTGGGCCAGGGCGCGCAGCACGCCGGCGATGTTGTCCAGCGACGGCAGCAGCACCTCGCGGCGGGCCTGCTCGAGCATCAGGCCATAGCTGAGGTTGTTGATGTCTTCGCTGGTGCAGGCGAAATGCACGAACTCCAGCGCCGGGCCCAGCTCGGCATCGGCGGCGAGCTGTTCCTTGATGAAGTACTCCACGGCCTTGACGTCATGGTTGGTGGTGCGCTCGATCTCCTTCACCCGCGCGGCGTGGGCCGGGGCGAAGTCGTCGGCCAGGGCGCGCAGGCGGGCGGTGGCGGCAGCCGAGAACGGGGCCAGTTCGACGATACCCGGCTCATTGGCCAGTGCCAGCAGCCATTCCACTTCCACCTTCACGCGGGCCTTGATCAGGCCGTATTCGGAGAAGATCGGGCGCAGGGCGTCGACCTTGCCGGCGTAGCGGCCATCGAGCGGGGACAGGGCGAGCAGGGCGAATTCGGACATGGCAGGGCGCAGGTCGTTGGCAGCGGGGGCCGTCATTCTACGCTGCCCCGGCGTCCTCGGCCTGTGCCATGCGCACCGTCACCGCCTGGATCCGGTGCCCGGCCATGCGCTTGATCGTGAACAGGTGCCCGTCGATCTCCAGCTGCTCGCCTTCCTCGGGCAGGCGCTGGAGCTGGTGCACGATCAGCCCGCCGACCGAATTCAGATGGTCGGGCGCGCTCAGGTCATGGCCCAGCAGGCGCTCCAGCCGAAAGATGGAGGTCGAGCCGGCCACCAGCAGGGTGCCGTCCGCGCCGCGGGTCGGGGCATCCTTGACGATATGCGGGTGCTCGTCTTCGATATCGCCGACCACCACTTCCAGCAGGTCTTCCAGGGTGAAGTAGCCCAGGATGCGGCCGTGTTCTTCCACGCACAGTGCCAGGTGGGTGGTGCCGGTGCGGAAACGCTCCAGCACCAGCGGTACCGGGGTCTCCAGCGCGATCAGGTTGGCCGGGCGCAGCAGCGGGCGCAGATCGTCGGTCGGATGGCCGCGGGCGATCTCCACCAGCAGGTCCTTCATGTGCAGGATGCCCAGCACTTCCTCGCCGTCGCGGTCGAACCACGGGTAGCGGCTGTAGCGGCTCTCGGCGAACTCGGCCATCACGTCGGCCAGGCTCATCCCGTCGCGGAACGAACGCATATGGTCACGCGAGCGCATCAGGTCGCCGGCCACCAGTTCGGGCAGTTCCAGCGCGTGGCTCATCAGCGTGAGGTCCTGGTCCGGCGCGCTGCCGGTGGGCTGCTGGCGGCCCACGATGAGCTTGAGTTCCTCGCGTGAATAACGGTGCGAGGTGTGCTCCACATCACCCCAGCCGGCCAGGCGCAGCAGCGCGTTGGCGCTGTTGTTGAGCAGCCAGATGGCCGGATACATCGCCCAGTAGAACAGGTACAGCGGTGCGGCCGTCCACAGCGACATTGCTTCCGGGCGGCGGATCGCCATCGATTTGGGGGCCAGTTCGCCGAGCACGATGTGCAGGAACGAGATGATGCTGAAGGCGATGATGAAAGCGGTCAGGCGCGAGGCTTCCGGGGTCAACCCCAGCGTATCGAACAGCGGTTGCAGCAGGTGCGCGAACGCCGGTTCGCCGACCCAGCCCAGGCCCAGCGAGGACAGCGTGATGCCCAGCTGGCAGGCGGACAGGTACGCATCCAGGTGCGCGTGCACGTTGAGCAGCAGGCGCCCACGCCAGCCGTGGTTCTCGGCCAGGCCGACGGCCTGGGTGTGGCGCAGCTTGACCAGGGCGAACTCGGCGGCCACGAAGAAGCCGTTGAGCACCACCAGCAGCAGGGCCAGTACCAGCAGCAGGAGGTTGCCGATCATTCGCGGCCCCGCAGCGGCGCTGCCAGGGGCGAAGGGGTACCCGCGGTCGCCGGGGCGGCGAGGGCGGTCATCGATGCGTGCGCGGCGGCACGCCCGGTACTACTGTCGGGATCGTCACCCATGGGGGCGGCAGGCTGTCTGAATGGAAGCGGATCCCGAGTCTAGCCGATCACTCACGGTCTTGGGTTTCAGCGGTGCTTGAGAGTATCGTGATCAGAGCCGCCAGCCAGGGAATCAGGCCCGTTGCCAGCCGCAGGTTCCCTTTCATCCACGAAAGACGTGCGGAGTTAAAGCAATGAGCAAGGGTTTCAGGATTGAACACGACAGCATGGGCGAGCTGCAGGTGCCCGCCGATGCGTTGTGGGGCGCGCAGACCCAGCGCGCCGTCGATAATTTCCCGGTGTCGGGCCAACGCATGCCGCGTGGTTTCATCCGCGCGCTCGGCCTGGTCAAGGGCGCTGCGGCGAACGTCAATGTCGAGCTGGGCCATCTGCCGCGCAACATCGGCAAGGCCATCGAAGCCGCTGCGGCGGACGTTGCCGACGGCCGCCACGACGCGCACTTCCCGATCGATGTGTACCAGACCGGTTCGGGCACCTCCTCGAACATGAATGCCAACGAGGTCATTGCCACGCTCGCCAACCGCGCGGGCAAGGCCGGCAAGACCGCGGTGCATCCCAACGATCACGTCAACCAGGGGCAAAGCTCCAACGATGTGATTCCCACCGCGCTGCGTGTCTCCGCGTTGCTGGGCGTGCATGAGCAGCTGCTGCCTTCACTGGTGCACCTGCGCAAGACCATCGACAAGCGCGGCCGTGCGCTGCGCAAGGTGGTCAAGACCGGTCGCACCCATCTGATGGACGCGATGCCGCTGACCTTCGAGCAGGAATTCGGTGCGTGGTCGGCGCAGTTGTCTTCGGCCCAGGATCGCATCGAGGACAGCCTCAAGCGGCTGCGGCGCCTGCCGCTGGGCGGCACGGCGATCGGCACCGGCATCAATGCCGACCCCCGGTTCGGCACGCTGGTGGCCAAGCAGCTCAAGCAGCAGACCGGGATCAAGTTCGACAGCGCGGAAAACAAGTTTGAAGGCCTGGCCGCGCAGGACGATGCGGTTGAACTGTCCGGCCAGCTCAATGCGTTGGCCGTGGCGCTGATCAAGATCGCCAACGACCTGCGCTGGATGAATGCCGGGCCGCTGGCCGGGCTGGGCGAGATCGAACTGCCGGCGCTGCAGCCGGGCAGCTCGATCATGCCGGGCAAGGTCAATCCGGTGATTCCCGAAGCCACCGTGATGGTGTGCGCCCAGGTGATCGGCCACCACACCGCGATCACCGTGGCCGGCCAGACCGGCAACTTCCAGTTGAACGTGACGCTGCCGCTGATCGCGGCGAACCTGCTCGATGGCATCAACCTGCTGGCCAACATCACCCGTCTGCTCGCCGATACCGCGATCGCCGGGCTGAAAGTGCGCGAGGATCGCGTCCGCGAGGCACTGGATCGCAACCCGATCCTGGTGACCGCCTTGAACCCGATCATCGGCTACGAAAAGGCGGCGGCGATCGCCAAGCGTGCCTACAAGGAACAACGCCCGGTGCTGGACGTGGCCAAGGAAGACAGTGGCCTGTCCGACGCCGAACTGCGCAGGCTGCTGGATCCGGCGGCCCTCACTGCCGGTGGCATCCATGGCGGTGGTGGCGGGGGCGGTTGAGCGCGCGTATGACCGGAAATAAAAAACGGGCCGAACGGCCCGTTTTTTTGTGCGCGAGTCCCCGCCCAAACTCAGTGGCGAGCGGCCTGCAGATTGCCGAAGGTCTCGGTGTAATCCTTGAACTCGGGGATCTTCGTGATCAGATCCGGCGGGATCGGCTGCATGCCGTCCGGCACCTGGATTTTCACCGAGCGCTTGGCCGGGTCCGGCGGGGCGTCGGTCAGGGTGTTCTGGCGCAGCACCTGCAGCTGGCCGAACATGCCCTGCAGCATCGCCTGCTGCTCCTCATTGAGCGGAATTTCGATCTCATCGATCTTCATGTGCCCGTTGGGCAGGATGATGATGTTCGGCGCAGGTGCGCGGCGCACGGTGACCATGCCGTCGCTGACGGTGATCTTGGGCTTGCTGCGCTCGGCGCGGTGATTGCGGTACTCCTGATCGCAACCGGTGGCGACCAGGCAGAACAGGGCGAACAGCAACAGACTCAGCTTCTTCATGAGCAGGGCAACGCATGCGACGGGAGGGGAGATTGTAGTCCTCCCGCACCGGGAAGGGCCTGCCTGCGACGCATCGTCGCAGGCAGTGCCGGGGTTACTTGCCGCAGTCGTCGATGTCGCTCTGGTCCATCGTCGCGTACGGCTGGAAGGCCGGCAGCGCGGCGGCCAGCGCCTGCTGCCTGGCCATCATGCCGGGCAGCAGCCCGCACAGCCTCTGGGCCTGATCCTCGATCTTCCTGGCTTCTTCATTCACGCGCGCCTCAATGCCCTGGGTGTCGCCGGAGAACATGCCTTTGATCGCTTCGCCGGCCGCCTTCACGCCCAGATTGGCACCGGCCACGCCGATTTCCATGCCGGCGTTGGCGAGCTGCTCGACCTGCTTGCGGTAGTCCAGCAGCAGCGCCCGCTGGTGGGCGTCCACGGTGACCGCCTTGCCGTCGATGAGCAGGTCGCCCTGGGGGCTGATCTCCGCCTTCGGGGTCTTCCCGTTGGCGATGGAAATGTTGCCCTGGCTGATCTCCCGGCGGGCCTTCTCGGTGGCCTCCTGCACGGTCTTGCCGATGCCATCGGTATCCAGCGCGCTGGTCGCCGGGGCGGCGGCGCTCTGGTCGGCGGGCGCCTTGCCCTTGCCACTGTCGGGGGCGGTACAGGCTGCGATCGGCAGGCACAACAGCAGGGCAGGCAGCAGCAGTCGAGTCGTCATGATGCGTATCCGTCAGAGGAGAAGAGAGGCTTACTTGCCGCGCGGCAGTTCAACCCGGCCGCGCACGTTGCTGTGGCGGATATCGCCGCTGCCGCTGTTGGCCACGCGCAGGTCGCCGCCGACATCGCGCGCGGTGACATCGCCCGACCCATGACGGTCCACGGTGACGCTGCCGCCGATATCGCGCAGGTCGGTGTCGCCGGAGCCGACGGTGCCGACGCGCACGTTGCCCTTGGCTTTGCGCACATCGGTATCCCCGGAGCCGACCACGCCGATCTCGACGTTGCCACCGACCGTATCCAGCTCGAAGTCGCCCGAGCCGATCGTGCCGACCTTGGCGTCCCCGCGGATGTTGCGGGCCTTGAAATCGCCCGAACCGACCGAGAGCAGGTTCAGCGCACCGGCACCGTCGAGGATGACATCGCCCGAGCCGACCGCTGCGGTCACCAGGCCTTTGATCTCCTGAAGCTTGATGTCACCCGAGCCGACGTCCGCGCTCAGCGAGTGCGCACCGGTGACGCTGGCATCGCCCGAGCCGACCTTGAGCTGGACCAGGATCGAGTCCGGTACGGTGCCGCGCATGTCCAGGTAGGCATAGCTGCTGCCGCTGATGGTGAGCGTGTTGCGGGCGTCGCGCTGCAGGCGGACGACGAGCTTGTCGCCGACCTTCTGCTGGGTCACGGTCAGTTCGCGCAGCCAATCCGCGTTGGAGGCGCAGGCGCGCCCCCCGAGCTGGGCCGCGCCCGGGCCAGCCTGCAGCACCAGATCGTGCTGGTTCACTTCGAACACCACCGCCTTGGCGCCGGCCAGGTCGAGCTTCAGGTCACGGGCTTCGTTGAACGTGCACTGCGGCTCATTGGCGAGCGCGGTCAGCGGCAGCAACAGCAGGGAAGCAACAGCGAGCGTGCGGATCATGGGCGGTTCCTCGATGAAGGGCAGGGATCAGATTTCGCCGGCGCGGCGGCGCAGGCGGATGGCCAGGAACAGGAACACCACGCCGACGGCGGCACCGATCCACAGTTCCGGCATCGCGAAGGCAGCCAGTTGGTGGCTCGGGCCCAGTTCGTTGACCAGGTTGTCCATGTTGCCGTTGCCGCTGAACATCGACTCGCCGCGGTAGAACTGGTCGCTGGCCGGGACCGCGCTGAGCAGCAGGCGGCCCACGATGTGCTTCCAGAACCAGCCGCCGGTCAGGTCGAACAGGGTCATCAGCTTGGTGGTGCTGACGATGATGCCGGCGAACAGCGGCAGCATCACCGCCCACAGGAACGGCTTGGTCTTGGCCCAGGCCGAGCACAGCAGCAGCCAGCCAACGGTCGGCAGGGCCCAGAGCAGGTAGACCGGGATCCAGGACAGGTGACCGGCGAGAATGGTCAGCGGGCTGGCCGGACCCCAGATCAGCAGCATCGGATCGCCGCCGTGGGCGATCACCACGATCGAGATCATCACCAGGAAGCCGAACATGGTCAGGGCCGAGGCGATCACCGCGATGAGCGGGGCGATCAGCAGCGCACTCACGGCCTTGGACAGGACGGTGGACGTATCCGACAGCGGCAATGACTTCCAGAACAGGATGCTGCGGTCGCGACGGTCGTCGTACAGGGCGCCCAGGCAGTAGAAGAACACCACGAAGGCGAGCACGATCAGCGGCCAGCCCGAGCTCAGGATCAGGGTCAGATCCAGGCCGTTGGCCAGGTCATGCAGGTTCTTGGCATCGAGCTTGCTGGTCAGCAGACTCAGGTCCAGGCCGTTGATGCTGACATTTTCGTCGTTGAGGTGGAGGCCGCCGCTCTTGACCGCACGGTGCATGGCCACCAGGCCGAACACGATGCCGAGCAGGCTCATCACCAGCGAGATGCCGCCGGCGATCACCGGCGCATACAGGAACCCGCCGCGGTTTTCCCAGTACTCACGCTTGAGCAGCCACTTGAACGAGCTGGCCTTGCTGATGGGGTGGTTGACGGTGTTCATGCGTAGGTTCCCTTCATGATGGCCACGAACAGATCCGCCAGCCCCGGGCTGCGGATTTCGCCCAAGGGCGTGAGCTGGGCGCGTGGCACCCCGTCGAACAGCAGCACGGTCTTGCCGAAGGGCAGGGCGCGTTCGTCGATCGGCTTGAGTGCGCGCGCGGCCTCGACGGCATCGGCCGACACCAGCACTTCGGTATAGCGCTCGCCGATGTCTTCCATATCGGTGGTGAGCACGATGCGGCCATCACGGATGAACATCACATCGGTGAGGATGTGCTCGATCTCTTCCACCTGGTGGGTGGTGACGATGATCGTCTTCTGCTCATCGAAGTAGTCCTCCAGCAGACGCTGGTAGAACTCCTTGCGGTACAGGATGTCCAGGCCCAGGGTCGGCTCGTCCAGCACCAGTACCTTGGCATCGATGGCCATCACCAGGGCCAGGTGCAGCTGCACGATCATGCCCTTGGACAGTTCGCGCACGCGCTGCTTGGGATGCAGCTTGGTGGAGGCCAGGAAGCGCTCGCAGCGCGCCCGGTCGAAACGCGGATGGGTGCCGGCGACGAAATCGATGGCCTCGCGCACCTTCATCCAGCGCGGCAGCACCGCCACGTCGGCGATGAAGCACACATCGTTCATCAGGGCGTTGCGCTGCTCGGTCGGGTCCAGCCCGAGCACGCGCAGCTCGCCTTCCACCGAGGTCAGGCCGAGCAGCGCCTTGAGCAGGGTGGTCTTGCCGGCGCCGTTGGGGCCGATCAGCCCGGTGATGCGGCCGGGTGCGATCGTGAAACTGGTGTTGTCCAGCGCCACGGTCTGTTTGTAGGCCTTGCGCAGGCCTCGAGCGGAAATGACGACATCACTTGCAACGGCATTCATGAGGATTTCCCCTGGGGCAGCAATTCGTCGAGGTTCAGGCCGAGGCGTTGGATGCGCTCCAGGACCAGCGGCCATTCTTCATTGAGAAACCGGTCGCGCTCGCTGCTGCGCAGCTGCGTGGCCGCTTCCTCGGTCATGAACATGCCCAGGCCGCGGCGCTTTTCGACCAGGCCTTCATCAGCCAGTTCCTGGTAGGCGCGCGATACGGTGATGGGGTTGAGCTGGTACTCGGCGGCAACCTGCCGGACCGAAGGCAGGGCATCGCCGGGCTTGATGATGCCGTCAAGCATCATGGCGATCACCCGCTCTTTCAGCTGGCGGTAGATCGGAGCACCATCGCTCCATTGAATATCGCTCATGGTCAGCTCCGTGGGTTCAGCGACTGCGCGAATGAGAAGTAAGGCATGGACAGGGAGCTGTGCAGCCGGCGGGGGGGCGTGGGGGCGCCGTTGGCGGTCCCTGCCTCGATGACGCCTGCGTCCTGCGGGCCTTCAAACACATCGGCGCTGGCAGGGCTGCCAGCGTCACCGGAGGGGATGCCGAACCAGCCGAGCAGGAGCAACGCCGAGGCGGCGGTGACGGCTTTGGCGGCGTGGCGGTGGCGCATGCGGTTCATGGGCTTCCCCTGTCTAGGTGACTGGTGTTGTATGCAACTATAACACCGGCACGCCGAAGATCAACAGGGGGCGATACCCAACTGATGGCAGGGGCGGCATGACCGCGTTCGAAATATCCCAAGTCATTGAATATAAACAATATGTTATCAGTGTGCGGCGTCGAACTGCGCCAGCGCACATTCATTGATGTCAATGGTATGGCAAGCCACCGGCGTATTCAGGCAATCATATGCGGATGTCAGCCGCCGCGGCTGACATCGCCGATGCGACAAAGCAGCCCCTGAATGGGATCGAGCCGCGCCCTGCAGGTGGCGCCGCGACCGCGTTGCTGGTGGGCGCCCGAAACCGGCGGACCGGCGGCGTCCGGTGGCAAAAACGCCGGTGATATAGTGCCGCCGCAGCCTTGGCAGCCCTTGCCAGGCCCGTTCACCCCCTCGTTGTCCCCACTTTGGAGTGTCGCGATGCACCACGTGTCTCTGCTGTCGTCTGTCCGTCGCGACCGCGCGCCGCGCCGGGCGCGTTGGTCCCTGCTGTTGCTGGCGGCCGGCCTGCTGGTGGGCGCGTCGGCCCAGGCGGCCGATCTGCTGGATGTGAGCTACCGCCCGCTGGCCGGGAAGGGCGAGGTCAACCTGGCCAAGCAGTACGGCGGCAAGGTGCTGCTGGTGGTCAACACCGCCAGCAAGTGCGGTTTCACCCCGCAGTACGAAGGTCTGGAGGCGTTGCAGCGCAAGTACGCCGCGCGTGGTTTCTCGGTGCTTGGCTTCCCTTCCAACGACTTCAAGGGGCAGGAGCCGGGCGACGAGACCCAGATCCAGGAGTTCTGCACGCTGACCTACGGCGTGAAGTTCCCGATGTTCCAGAAGGTGGTGGTGACCGGGCCGGACGCGACGCCGCTGTATCGCAGTCTCGCCACCGCCACGGGCGTGTCCCCGGGCTGGAACTTCCACAAGTATCTGATCGGCCGCGACGGCCGGGTGGTGGCGCAGTTCCCGAGCAAGGTCACGCCGGACGATCCGAAGCTGGTGGCGGCGATCGAACGTGAACTCTCTGTCACCGCCAACAAGCGCTGACGATATCGACATCTCGGACGCGCGTGCGACAATGGTTGCTTTCGCGCCGACGTCGGCGTCCAGTCACTTCCAGGAATGCAGCGAATGAAGATGGGAATGCGCGGCGCCGCGGCGTCGGTTCTGATTCTGGCGATGGGTGCCACCGGTACCGCGATGTCGCAACAACCAGCCGCCCGCGCGGCTGTCAAGGAGACTTCCACTTTGAACACCCAACGGGAAAAGCTCGGCTACGCCATCGGTATCGATGTGGCCAATTCGTTCGGTCCGATTTCCAGCGAGATCGATCTGGCCGCCCTGCGCCGCGGTGTGACCAATGCCTTTGAAGGCAAGCAGCCGCTCATCAGCCAGGAAGAGGCGCAGAAGACCGATGCCGCCCTGCGCCAGGCCGTGATGGGCAAGAGCGGCCAGCCGGTTCCGGGCGTTGCGCCGGGCACCGCGCCGCCGAAGGTGGACCGTGAAAAGGTCGGCCTGATGCTGGGCGGCTTCGCCGTGGGCCCGTCGCTGGCACCGCTCAAGGACGATCTGGACCTGGACGCGCTGTTCGATGCGGTCAGCACCACCTTCAACAATGGCACCCCGAAGATGACGGCCGAGCAGGCCAAGGCCACGCTGGAAGGCTTCATGAAGGGCAAGCAGGCTGAAATGGACGCCAAGTCCGCCGCCCAGGCCGGTACCAACCGGGTGGATGGCAACAACTTCCTGGCCAAGAACAAGACCGCGCCGGGCGTGGTGACCACCGCCTCGGGTCTGCAGTACCAGGTGCTGCGCCCGGGTTCGGGTGAGCGCCCGATGCCGACCAGCAAGGTGCGCGTGAACTACGAAGGCAAGCTGCTCGACGGCACCGTGTTCGACAGCAGCTACCAGCGTGGCCAGCCGATCGAGTTCGGTCTGGACCAGGTGATCAAGGGCTGGTCCGAAGGCGTTTCGCTGATGCCGACCGGCTCGAAGTACCGCTTCTGGATTCCGGGCGAGCTGGCCTATGGCGAGCAGGGCACCCCGGGCGGCCCGATCGGTCCGAACGCGACGCTGACGTTCGACGTCGAGCTGCTGAACGTTCTGCCGTAACGGATCTGGAGCACCACCGCCCATGCGCGTTGCGATTTTCGGTACCGGCTACGTCGGTCTTGTCACGGGTACCTGCCTGGCCGAGGTTGGCCACCAGGTGATCTGTGTCGATATCGACCAGGCCAAGGTCGACGGCCTCAACAACGGGATCATCCCGATCTATGAGCCCGGCCTGGAACCGATGGTCAAGGCCAACCACGATGCGTCGCGGTTGACCTTCACCTCCGACGCCGCCGCCGCGATCGCGCATGGCCAGGTGATCTTCATTGCCGTGGGCACGCCACCGGACGAGGACGGCAGTGCCGACCTGCAGTACGTGCTGGCCGTGGCCCGCACCATCGGCCGGCACATCACCGTGCCGGTGGTGGTGGTGAACAAATCGACCGTGCCGGTTGGCACGGCCGACAAAGTCCGTGAGGCCATCGCGCAGGCGCTGGCCGCGCGCGGCGTGGAGATCGCGTTCGACGTGGTCTCCAACCCCGAATTCCTCAAGGAAGGTGACGCGGTCGCCGACTGCATGCGGCCCGACCGCATCGTGGTGGGCGCGTCCAATCCCGAATCGGTCGCGCTGATGCGCCGCCTGTATGCGGCGTTCAATCGCAATCACGACCGCGTGGTGGAGATGGACGTGCGCTCGGCGGAGCTGACCAAGTACGCGGCCAACGCGATGCTGGCGACCAAGATTTCGTTCATGAACGAAATCGCCAATATCGCCGAGAAGGTCGGTGCCGACATCGAGCAGGTCCGTCAGGGCATCGGCTCGGATCCGCGCATCGGCTGGCACTTCATCTATCCCGGCGCCGGCTACGGCGGCTCGTGCTTCCCCAAGGATGTGCAGGCCCTGGCCCGGACCGCCCAGCAGCATGGCCATGAGCCGAAACTGTTGAACGCGGTGGAAGCCGTCAACGAGCACCAGAAGGGGCATCTGTACGCCCTGATCCAGCGCCACTACGACCGTGGCGAGGATGAAGGCGTGCGCGGCAAGACCTTCGCGGTGTGGGGCCTGGCGTTCAAGCCCAACACCGATGACATGCGTGAAGCCTCCAGCCGCCGCCTGCTGGCGCAGCTGTGGGAGGCGGGGGCGCAGGTGCGCGCCTACGATCCGGAAGCGACCGAAGAAGCGCGCCGCATTTTCGGCGAGCGCGATGATCTGGTGTTCTGCGACAACGCGTACGACGCCCTCGAGGGCGCCGATGCGCTGGTCGTGGTGACCGAATGGAAGCAGTTCCGCAGCCCGGATTTCGTCCGCCTGCGCGAGATGCTCAACGATGCGGTCGTGTTTGACGGCCGCAATCTGTACGACCCGCAGGACATCGAAGCCGCGGGCCTGGCTTACTACGGCATTGGCCGGGGACGTTCGTTGAATGCATGAGTCCACACCCTCCGAGC
Organism: Stenotrophomonas sp. TWI273; assembly: GCF_039674765.1. Lineage (NCBI taxonomy): Bacteria > Pseudomonadati > Pseudomonadota > Gammaproteobacteria > Lysobacterales > Lysobacteraceae > Stenotrophomonas > Stenotrophomonas sp. TWI273. The sequence goes on along the minus strand of NZ_JBDJOA010000022.1, from coordinate 12,425 downwards.
GCGAACAGGCACTGGAAGCACGCCTGATCGAGCTGGAAATGCGCGTCTCCTTCCAGGAGCAGGCGTTGGCCGAACTGAGCGAGGCCCTGGCCGATGCGCGCATGGAAGGCAACCGCAATGCCGACCTGACCCGTATCCTGCTCGAAGACCTCGGCAAGGTCCGCACCGCGTTGTATTCCGATTCGGCCGAAGAGCCGCCGCCTCCGCATTACTGATCTGACGTCATGAGCGATACTCTCCGCGACCAGCTGCTGGGCCTTGGCTTCAAAGCCGCGCCCAAACCCGAACGAACCAACGACCGCAAGCCGGATCGTCGACCCGACGCGCGCCGTGACGGCCGCCCGGCCGGCAAGCCGCAGGGCGCACGCCCGGCCGGCAAGCCAGGCGAGGGCCAGCGCCCCGCCCGCGACGGCGACCGCCGCCCGCAGGGCAAGGGCCGCCCCGCCGGTGCCCGCCCGCCGCAGGGCGCACCCGGCAAACCGCGCTCGCGCGAGGACATCGACCTCGCCAAGGCGTATGCGATCCGCGCGCAGAAGGAAAAAGACGACCGCATCGAGGCCGAGCGCCTGAAGCAGGAAGAAGCGCGTCTGCGTCGCGAAGCCAAGGCCAAGCTGGAGGTCCTGCTGGAAGGCAAGTCGCTCAACGCTGAAGCGGCCGACATCGCGCGCCACTTCCCCTATGGCGGCAAGATCAAGCGCATCTACGTCACCGCCGATCAGCTCAAGGCACTCAATGCCGGCGAGCTCGGCGTGCTGCAGCAGAACGGCCGCTATGTGCTGGTGACTGCCGCGGTGCTGGCCGACGCCGAAGCGGTGTTCGCACCGTCGGTGGCGCTGAAGGTCGATCCGGATGCGCCGGCCGGTGAAGATCCGTATGCCGATCCGCAGTACCAGGTGCCCGACGACCTGGTCTGGTAAGCCAACGCAACCATTGTTGAACGCGCTGGGCGCCGTCAGGCGCCCGTTGCATGTCAGGAGCAGGGCCATGCAGGAACGCAGTCCCGGGTATTTCCCGCATATCGATGGCCTGCGTGCGATCGCCGTGCTGGCGGTCATCCTCTATCACCTCAAGGCGAGCTGGTTGCCGGGTGGCTTCACTGGCGTGGATGTGTTCTTCGTCATCTCCGGTTTCGTGGTCAGCGCCTCGGTGGATCGCCTGCCGGCGGTCGGCGGCTGGGCCGGGCTGGCACGCTTCTATGCGCGCCGCATGCGTCGCATCGCGCCGGCACTGGTGGTCTGCCTGCTGGTAACGGCGATGCTCAGCGCGTTGCTGATTCCCGAATCCTGGCTCAGCGAGACCAGCGACAAGACCGGCCGGATGGCGTTCTTCGGGCTGAGCAACTGGGTGCTGGCCAGCACCGGCAACGACTACTTCTCGCCGCGCACCGAGTTCAATCCGTACACGCATACCTGGTCGCTGGGTGTGGAAGAGCAGTTCTACCTGCTGTTCCCGCTGTTGTTCCTGGCGTGGGCCAGAGGCCCGCGCGGGCGCTGGCTGTCGCTGGGCCTGTTCGGCGTGGCAACCGTGGCATCGCTGGGGTACGCGGTGTTCCGCGCGCGGCAGGGCGGTCATGAGATCGATGCGTTCTACCTGACCACCACCCGCTTCTGGCAGCTGGGCGCTGGCGTGCTGCTGTTCCAGCTATTGTCCCTGAGCGGCCGGTTCACGCCGCCACCGGCTCCGCCGCGCGGTATCAGCTGGCGCTCGCCGCTGCTGGTGCTGAGCCTTGCGGCGCTGGGCTATGGGTTGTGGGCGGCACGGCCGGGGCATTCGCCGTGGATCGATGGGCTGTGGCCGGTGGTGGGCACGCTGGGGTTGCTGGGCCTGCTGCAGCGCTCACCCGGGGGCTGGATCGGGCGCGCGCTGGCGACCACGCCGATGGTGACGATCGGTCGGCTGTCCTACTCGCTGTACCTGTGGCACTGGCCGGTCTTCGTGCTGTTCCGCTGGACGGTGGGCCTGGAGACGGTGGCCACCGGCGGCGCCGCGCTGCTGTGCGTGGCACTGTTGTCCTGGCTGTCGTGGCGCTGGGTGGAACAGCCCCTGCGGCATGGGGCACGCTGGCGCGTCAGCAACGCGCGCTGGGTCGTGGTCGGGCTGGGCGTACTGGTGCTCGGCGCCGGCCTGCAGTCGGCGCTGGTCAAGACCCAGCAGTACACCTCGCTCAGTGTGGTCAGCCGTGCCCCGCTGGACTGGTACCCGTATGCCAAGGGGCTGAAGAAGGAAATCCCGGACTGCCGCGTGCGGGTCAGCAACGTGCCGGTGCTGGGCGGGCAGGCGCGTCTGTATGAGCGTGGTGAGTGCCCGGGACGCACCGCATCCACCCGCCAACTGTTCGTGGCCGGTGATTCGCATGCGCTGGCCTACCACGAAATGTTGCAGCGCCTGGTTGTGCGGGATGGAGCGCCGATCCGCCTGTATGGCAGCGGAGGGTGCGCGCTGGTTGGGCTGCGCGCCTGGCAGGGGCCCAATCCGGCCTGCGAGGCCTATGCGCGCAATGTGCTGGACGATATCCAGGCGCGTGCGCAGCCGGGCGATGTGGTGCTGTTGGCAGGGCTGCGGCTGCCGCGCCTGTCTGAGCAGTACGCACTGTTCGATGTCGCGCAGGTTCGCGCCGACCATCTGAGCGAGGCGGCCAATGCAGGCCGCACCGCCGAAATCGCGCACTGGATCGAGCAGCTCAGGCCGCTGGCCGATCGCGGTGTTCACATCGTGCTGGAAGCGCCCAAACCCGTGCTGCCAGCGCCCCCGTACCGGTGCTCGGATGTGTTCAACCGCCACAACCCGATCTGCGCCAACGGCATGACCGTGCCGCGCAGCGAGATCGAGCAGTTGCGTGCCCCGGTATTGGCCGGCCTGCAGCAGGTGGCTGCAGGTCTGCCCGGCGCGTCGATCTGGGATCCGATGCCGTTGCTGTGCCCCGGCGAGCAATGCCTGCCGACCCGTGAGGGCAAGCCGCTGTTCTTCGATGGTGACCATCTCAGCGGCTATGGCAATCGTCTGCTGCTGCCTGATTTCCAGGCGCAGTTGGAGCGGTGGGAGACGACGGCGCCCGCCGTCGCCCCCTGAATCACACCGCCCGCGATCAGTCGCGGGTAGCCGTGTCTGCAGCGGCTTCGATCGGCCCGGCGACTTCCTGGCCCGCCTGCCAGACCGCGCCAATGCGCTGCGTGTTGGCGATATCCACCAGCGGATCGGCATCGAGCACCAGCAGGTCGGCGCGCTTGCCGGCGGCAATGCGGCCGCGGTCGGTCTGCCCCAGCAATGCCGCCGCTTGCGTGGTGGCGACGTGCAAGGCTTCGGAGGGCGTCAGCCCGGCCTCCACCAACAGCTGCAGTTCCCGGTGTTCGGCCACGCCGATCACCCGTTGCGGCATCGCGCCGGCATCGGTGCCGAAGCCAAGCTTCACCCCGGCCGCATGCAGGCGGCGCACGTTGTCCAGATTGGTCGCGACCGCCTTGCGTGCGGCCGGTATGCCATCGCTGGCCAGCTGGCTGCGCTGCCACTCCGGCTGCGACCATCGCGCCAGCACATCGGCGTGCAGTGCCTGGCGCAGGAAGGGCTGCTGCAATGCCAGCGGATGCTCTGCATACCTGTAGTTGGCCTCGTCGATGGCGATGGTGGGGATGTACCAGGTGCCCTGGTCGCGCATCTTCCGCGCCAGCATCGGGTCCACCGCGCGGTCGCGGATACCGTGGGCGAGGATGTCGACGTTGGCATCGACCAAGTCGCGGGCCTGCTCGAGATCGTGGATGTGGGCAGCGACCTTGAGCCCGCGCCCATGTGCTTCGGCGATGGCCGCGCGGTAGACCTCCGGGGTCATCATCGGACGCTTGCCGCCGAGATCATCGACCCACAGCTTGATCAGATCCACGCCATCGGCGTGCTGGATGGCCACGGCCGCGCGCGCCTGTTCGGCGTTGCGCGGCCGTGCCACCGGGTCATGGCGCAGACCCATGGTATCTGCCGGGGGTGCGCCATCCGGGGCGCCGATACCGCCGCCGGCGCCATACAGCTGCGCACCCAGGCCGGGATCGGCGTTCACCGCTTGGCGGATGGCGAAAAAGTCCGCGCCGTTCATGCCCAGCGCCGTCACCGTGGTGATGCCGTAGCGCTGGAACTGGCGCAGGTCACGCACCACGTTGTCATGGGTGTAGAAACGGTCGCCGTGCTCCAGCCCCTGCGTGTTGCCAACATGGGCATGGTCGCTGACCAGGCCGGGCAACAGGGTCTTGCCGGTGTAATCGATGCGGCGCGCACCGGTGGCGGCCGCCGGCAGCGGCGTGCCGACATGCACGATCCGCGCGCCGTCGATCAGCACCGGTGTGATGCCGAGGTCGCGCGTGCCATCGAAGACACGGGCATTGTCGAACAGGATCGGCTCGGCTGCGGCAGGCAGGGCGGTGGTGGCGGCAAGCAGCAGCGCCCACAGGCGGGTCGGTCGCATCGGCGGCTCCAGTCAGGGGGAGCCTTGAGCCTACCCCATCCGGGGGATCAGGTTGCCGGCCACTGGCCGGCATTACCGGCAGCGGATGATCAGCGCGTGCGCGCGCGCAGCAGCGGCAGGCTGATCGCGAAGAAGCACAGCAAGGCGCCGGCCAACGCAAACCCGCTGCCCGCGAGGAACGCGGTACGGCCCTGATCGATCGGCCACAACTGGCCCGCGATCAGCGCGCCGAGCACGCCGCCCACCCCGGAGGAGAAGCCGTACAACAAGCCCTGGCCATGGCCGTTGAGGCGCCCGGGGAAGTAGGTGGCCAGCATCTGCATCGCGGCGGCGAAGAAGGCGGCGAAGCCCAGTGCATGCGCGGTCTGGGCGACCAGCATCACCGGCAGGTTCTCCGGGAACAGCGCGGTGACCGCCCAGCGCACGGTGGAACTGAGCAGGGCGATCAGCAGCATCCAGCTGGCGTCATAGCGCCGGAAGAAGCGCCCGATGGTGAAGAACACGCCCACTTCGAACACCACCCCGACCGTCCACAGCACGCCCAGGGTGGAGGTCGCATAGCCGTGGTGATCCATGTAGACCGAAAAGAACGTGTAGTACGGGCCGAACGACAGCTGCTCCATGAACGCGGCCAGGAAGAACGCCAGCACCTGCGGCTTGCGCACGATCGCCCAGAAGCCACTGGCATCGCCGTCAGTGCGCTGCAGGTTGCGTGCGTAGTGGTTGGCAAAGCCCGAGGCGGTCAGCAGGCCGAACAGCGGCAGCATCAACCACGGCAGCAGATGCGCGTTGCCGGCACCGCCGTCGCCTTCGATGATCCAGCCGAACAGCATCACCACGGCGATGAAGCCCAGCGAGCCCCAGACCCGGATCAGCCCATAGCGATGGCTGTCGCTGCCCAGGTGCGTCAACGTGATCGATTCGAACTGCGGCATCACCGCGTTGTAGAAGAAGCAGAACGCGATCATCGCCGGGTACAGCCACGGCTGCGGCAATGGCAGCAGGAACGCGCAGAAGGTCAGCAGGGTGAGCACGCAGCCCAGCCGCAGCCAGAAGATCGGGCGCGGCGAGGCGGCGGCGAGGGAGGTCCAGGTGGTGGGGGCCACGATGCGGGTGGCGTACCAGATGCCCATCATCACGCTGATCGCGGTCACGCTCATGCCACGCGAGGTCAGGAACAACGACCAGTACGGCGTGAACGCGCCCAGGGCGGCGTAATAGAACAGGTAGAACGACGACAGGCGGACGGCCGGTACGGCGTCGCGGGGGAGGGCGGTCATGCAGGGTCTCGGAGGGCGCGCACCCGCCAACAGTGGGTGCCTACCCGTGCATTATGCCGGTAGCACCCGACCGTGGGTCGGGCAAACGAGCGACACCGTCAATCCATCACGCCGGTAGCACCCGACCGTTGGTCGGGTGACGCGGTCATTCCGGATCGTAATCCAGGTTCGAGGCCAGCCAGCGCTCGGCCTGCACGCGGTCCACGCCTTTGCGCTTGGCATAGTCGACCACCTGCTCACGGGTGACCCGGCCGACCACGAAATACTGGCTCTGCGGGTGGCTGAAGTAATAGCCCGACACCGCCGCGGTGGGCAGCATCGCAAAGCTCTCGGTCAGCTGCATGTCCGCGTTGCGCTCGGCATCCAGCAAGCGGAACAGCGTGGCCTTCTCGCTGTGTTCCGGGCAGGCCGGATAGCCCGGGGCAGGACGGATGCCGGCGTACTTTTCGGCGATCAGCGATTCGTTGTCCAGCTGCTCATCGGGCTGGTAGCCCCAGTAATCCATGCGCACGTGCTGGTGCAGGCGCTCGGCCAGCGCTTCGGCCAGGCGGTCGGCCAGCGCCTTGAGCAGGATCGCGTTGTAATCGTCGTGATCGGCCTCGAAGCGGGCCACGTGCGGGTCGATGCCGATACCGGCGGTGACCGCGAACGCACCGATCCAATCCTGCTTGCCGCTGTCGGCCGGGGCGATGAAATCGGCCAGGCAGAAATCCGGGCGTTCGACCGGCTTGTCCACCTGCTGGCGCAGGAAGTGCAGCACGGCCGGGCCGTTGTCGGTGCGCAGGTGCACGTCATCGCCGACGCTGTTGGCTGGCCACAGGCCGAACACGGCCTTGGCGGTCAGCCACTTCTCCTCGACGATGCGGGTGAGCATCGCGCGGGCGTCCTGGTACAGATCGGTGGCCTGCGGGCCGACGATCTCATCGGTCAGGATCGCCGGGAACTTGCCGGCCAGTTCCCAGGCCTGGAAGAACGGGGTCCAGTCGATCACCTCGACCAGGTCGGCCAGTGGGTAATCGTCGAGCACATGCAGGCCCGGCTTGCGCGGCGCCGGTGGTGTGTAGTTGCCCCAGTCGCCCACGAACCGCTGGGCGCGTGCCTTGGCGAGGGTGACCAACCGCTTGGCGTCGCCGCGGTTGCGGTGGCGTTGGCGGATGTCGGCGTAGTCGGCCTCGTTGGCGGCCACGAAGGCATCGCGCAGCTCACGCGAGATCAGCGATTGCGCCACGCCGACCGCGCGCGAGGCATCCTTCACCCACACCGTGGGCGCCTTGTAATGCGGGTCGATCTTCAGCGCGGTGTGCGCGCGCGAGGTGGTCGCACCGCCGATCATCAGCGGCATGGTGAAGCCCTGGCGCTCCATCTCGCGGGCGACGTGGCTCATCTCTTCCAGCGAGGGCGTGATCAGGCCGGACAGGCCGATGATGTCGGCGTTCTCGGCGCGCGCGGCGTCCAGGATCTTCTGCGCCGGGACCATCACGCCCAGATCGACCACGTCGAAATTGTTGCAGGCCAGGACCACACCGACGATGTTCTTGCCGATGTCGTGCACGTCACCCTTGACCGTGGCCATGATGATCTTGCCGTTGCTCTTGGCGGTGTCGCCGCTGCGGGCCTTTTCCGCCTCGATGTACGGCAGCAGGTAGGCCACCGCCTTCTTCATCACGCGTGCGGATTTGACCACCTGCGGCAGGAACATCTTGCCGGCGCCAAACAGGTCGCCCACGATGTTCATGCCGTCCATCAGCGGCCCTTCGATCACATCCAGCGGACGGGTCGAACGCGCACGCGCCTCTTCGGTGTCCTGCTCGACCCACGCATCCATGCCGTGCACCAGCGCATGGGCAAGGCGGTCATTGACCGGCTTCTCGCGCCAGGCCAGGTCTTCGCCGCGCACTTCGCCCTTCTTGCCCTTGTAGCGCTCGGCGATCTCCAGCAGGCGCTCGGTGCCATCGCTGCGGCGGTTGAGGATCACATCCTCCACGCGCTCGCGCAGCTCGGCGTCGAGATCATCGTAGATCGGCATCGCGCCGGCGTTGACGATGCCCATGTCCATGCCCGCGCCGATGGCATGGAACAGGAACACCGAGTGGATCGCCTGGCGCACGGTTTCATTGCCGCGGAAGGAGAACGACACGTTGGAGACGCCGCCGGAGACATGGCAGTGCGGCAACGTCCGCTTGATGATGCGGGTGGCTTCGATGAAGTCGACCGCGTAGTTGTCGTGTTCTTCGATGCCGGTGGCGACGGCGAAGATGTTCGGGTCGAAGATGATGTCCTGTGGCGGGAAGCCGACCTGCTCGGTCAGGACCCGGTAGGCGCGAGTGCAGATCTCGACCTTGCGCGCGCACGTATCGGCCTGACCTTCTTCATCGAAGGCCATCACCACGGCCGCCGCGCCGTAACGCAGCACCTTGCGCGCCTGTTCGATGAACTGCGCTTCGCCTTCCTTGAGCGAGATCGAGTTGACCACGCTCTTGCCCTGCAGGCACTTCAGCCCCGCTTCGATCACGCTCCACTTGGAGGAGTCGACCATCACCGGAATCCGGGCGATGTCCGGCTCGGACATGATCAGGTTGAGGTAGCGCGTCATCGCCTTTTCGGAATCGATCAGGCCCTCGTCCATGTTGACGTCGAGAATCTGCGCGCCGTTGGCGACCTGCTGGCGCGCCACTTCCACCGCTTCCTCGTAGCGCTCTTCCTTCACCAGCTTGCGGAACTGCGCGCTGCCGGTGACGTTGGTACGCTCACCGATGTTGACGAACAGCAGGTCCGGGGTGATGACCAGCGGCTCGAGACCGGACAGGCGGGTGTGGCGGGAAGACGTCATGGGCAGGCGGGCACGGGCTGGCGGAGGAAGGTCAACGACAACGGGAGCGTGGGGCGGATGCGGTCATGCCGCGTCTTCCAGCGGTGGTGCGGGCAGGCGGCGCGGCGGCAGATCCGCCACCGCTTCGGCGATGGCACGGATGTGTGCCGGGGTGGTGCCGCAGCAGCCGCCCACCAGGTTGAGCAGACCGGCGCTGGCGAATTCGCGCAGCGTGGTGGCCATTTCTTCCGGGGTTTCGTCGTACTCACCGAACGCATTGGGCAGACCGGCATTGGGATGCGCGCTGACCAGGCACTCGGCCACCGTGGACAAGGTCTCCACGTGGGGGCGCATGTCGCTGGCGCCGAGCGCGCAGTTCAGCCCGATCGACAGCGGCCGGCCGTGCGCGACCGAGGCGTAGAACGCCTCGGCCGTCTGCCCGGACAGGGTGCGGCCGGAGGCGTCGGTGATCGTGCCGGAGATCATCACCGGCAGCCGCCCGCCGCGGGCATCGAACACTTCTTCGATGGCGAACAGCGCGGCTTTGGCGTTGAGCGTGTCGAAGATGGTTTCCACCATCAGGGTGTCGGCACCGCCGTCGATCAGCCCATCGATGGCCTCGCGGTAGGTCTCGCGCAGCGCATCGAAGCTGGTGTTGCGGAAGCCGGGATCGTTCACGTCCGGGCTGATCGACGCGGTGCGGCTGGTGGGGCCGAGCACCCCGATCACGAAGCGCGGCTTGCCCGGCGTGGTCGCCGCGACCGCATCGCAGCAGGCGCGCGCTACTGCGGCACCGGCTTTGTTGAGCTCGTAGACCAGGTGTTCAAGGTGATAGTCGGCCTGGCTGACCGAGGTCGCGTTGAACGTATTGGTCTCGACCAGATCGGCGCCGGCTTCCAGGTACGCGGTATGGATGCCGCCGATCACCTCCGGGCGGGTCAACAACAGCAGGTCGTTGTTGCCCTTGAGGTCATGTCCCTGCGGCGTGTCGCCGGGCGCGGCATGGTCGCAGCCGGGCCCGTGCTGGTGGTCGTAACCGCCGGCGAAGCGCGCGCCGCGGTAATCGTCCTCTTCCAGCCCATGCCGCTGGATCATCGTGCCCATGGCGCCATCGATGATCAGGATGCGCTGGGCCAGCGCCGTTTCCAGCGCGTGCACGCGGTCGGGGTGGAGCCAGGGCAGGGATGGCATGGGCAGACCTCAGGGCTTGCTGGCGATCAGCGAAATGACTTCGAAATGCGGCGGGCGCTTCTCGCGGGTCACGGTTTCCAGGCTGGAGACGACCAGGCCGGCCTTCTCCACGAACTTGCGCAGTTCCTTGTCGCTGAAGCCGAGGTTGACGTGGCCATAGGCATCCACGGCCGCACGGTGCTCGTGACGGGCCAGGCTGCACAGCAGCAGGCGCCCGCCCGGGCGCAGCACGCGCGCACCCTCGGCGACGGCCTGGGCCGGCTTGGCCGCATAGGTCAGTGCGTGCATCAGCACCACCAGGTCGAAGCTCTGGTCGGGGAAGGGCAGGGCATGCATATCGCCTTCGCGCACTTCCACGTTGGCCAGCCGGCGCAGGCGCTCGCTGGCAGCGGCGACCACGCGCGCGCTGGTGTCGATACAGATGTAGCGCTTGGCGTGCGGCGCCACAAGCTCGGCCAGCACGCCGTCACCGGAGGCGATATCGAGCACGTCACCGGTTTCCAGCAACGGCAGGGCGGTGCGTGCCAGCGCTTCCCAGGTGCGGCCCGGGGAATAATGGCGTTCCATGTCGCCGGCGACGCTGTCGGCCCAGTTCTGGTCCGCCGCACGGCTGGCCATGACGGCAGCAACGCGTTCAGCATCCTGGCGCAGCAGCGGGTCGTCGCTGCCGGTGCTCAGGGCATGCCACAATGCGCGCTGCGCCGGATCCAGCGCGGCGTCATCGAAGCGGTAATACGCCGAGACGCCGGAGCGACGGTCGCGGACCAGGCCGGCTTCCTTGAGTCGGGCCAGGTGGGTGGACACCCGCGGCTGCGCCAGCGTGGTGATGGCCGACAGCTCGGCCACGGTGAGTTCTTCCTGTTCCAGCAGCGCCAGCAGGCGCACCCGGGTGGCGTCGGCAAACACTTTCAGCCGGACGGACCAGTCCTCGAGATCCATAAATATCTACCTATCGCGATATAGAGATATTTTCGTCCTTTGGCGGCGGTGCGGTCAAGTCAGGCGTGCTTTCCCCGCCCCCCGGTACAATCGCCCGACCGGGCCGCGCGCACTGTGGCCCTTATCACTCTGTACCCGGGAGGGTGTTGTGGATTTCAGCTTTACCGAAGAGCAGTTGATGCTGCAGGACGTTGCGCGCCGAATCGCGCAGGAAAAAATCGCGCCCAGCGCCGAACACCACGACCGCACCGGCGAGTTCCCGCTGGAGAACATCCGCCTGCTGGGCGAGAACGGTCTGATGGGCATTGAAGTGCCCGAAGCCTACGGCGGTGCGGGCATGGACCCGATCGCCTACGTCCTGGCGATGGTGGAGGTCGCCGCCGGAGACGCTGCGCATTCAACGATCATGTCGGTCAACAACTCGCTGTTCTGCAACGGCATCCTGACCCACGGCAGCGAAGCGCAGAAGCAGAAGTATGTGCGCGCCATCGCCGAGGGCGAGGCCATCGGCGCGTTCGCGCTGACCGAGCCGCAGTCCGGGTCAGATGCGACGGCCATGCGGTGCCGCGCGGTCAAGCAGGCCGACGGCACCTACGTGATCAACGGCAAGAAGAGCTGGATCACCTCCGGCCCGGTGGCCAAGTACATCGTGCTGTTTGCGATGACCGATCCGGAACAGGGCGCGCGTGGCATCACCGCCTTCATGATCGACACCGACAAGGCCGGCTTCCATCGCGGCAAGACCGAGCCGAAGCTGGGCATCCGTGCCTCGGCCACCTGCGAAATCGAGTTCCAGGATTACGTGGCGGACGCCGATGACGTGCTGGGCAAGGAAGGCGAGGGCTTCAAGATCGCCATGGGCGTGCTCGACGCCGGCCGTATCGGCATCGCCTCGCAGGCGATCGGCATCGCCCGTGCGGCGTACGAAGCGACGATCGAATACGTGAAGGACCGCAAGGCTTTCGGCGCGGCGATCGGCACCTTCCAGATGACCCAGGCCAAGATCGCCGACATGAAGTGCAAGCTGGATGCAGCGCTGCTGCTGACGCTGCGCGCGGCGTGGGTGAAGGGGCAGGGCAAGCGCTTCAGCAACGAAGCAGCGATCGCCAAGCTGACCGCCTCGGAAGCGGCGATGTGGATCACCCACCAGGCCGTGCAGATCCACGGCGGCATGGGCTACTCCAAGGAAATGCCGCTGGAGCGTTACTTCCGTGATGCCAAGATCACGGAAATCTACGAGGGCACCTCGGAGATCCAGCGTCTGGTGATCGCACGCAACGAGACCGGTCTGCGCTGAGGTTCGACGGCCACGACCCACGGTCGTGGCCTGCCCGGTAGGTGCCGACCGTTGGTCGGCACGCGGGTGAGGCAGAATGTGCCCTCGTTTTTTGCCGGACATCCCCATGCTGATTTACCGAGGCGCAGGTTTCCTGACCCTGCTCACCCCCATCGCCACCTTGCTGCTGCTGATGTGGCTGTGGCCCGACCCTGCCGTTGCCAAGGGCAATACCTCACTGACCCAGTTGCTGATCGGATTCGGCATTGGCGCGGCAATCAATGTCGTGCTCGGCCTGGTGCTCAACCGCGGCTCGCGCGCGAAGGGCGAGCCTGCCCGCCATCATTTCTTCTACCTGCCGATGCAGTGGCCGTCGCTGGCGATCGTGGTCGCCTGCGCGGCGGTGGCGCTGCTGCGCTGAGCGGTAGTGCCGGCCGCTGGCCGGCAACCAGGCGGTGCATGTAGGACAGGGTAGTGCCGGCC
>NZ_JBDJOA010000021.1:0-36422 GCF_039674765.1 Stenotrophomonas sp. TWI273 | reverse complement strand
GCGCGTGGCTGCCGCCGCGCCGGGGTTTCTTAAATTTGTTTTGGGTTGCGGCCCCGGGGCCCCCACTACCGGTGAGGCGATGCCGCCTCAGGCAGCCAGCAGCTCGAAGATCACCGGCTCGCCGCTGATCGACGATGCGCACACCCACAGCTCGAACTGACCCGGCTCGGCGCGGAACACGCCATCGCGACCGGTGAAGCCCAGCGCATGGCGGTCCAGCGTGAACTGCACCTCGGTGCTCTCACCCGGCTGCAGGGCGATCTTGTCGAAGCCCTTCAGCTCGCGCACCGGCCGCACGCGGCTGGCCACACGATCGTGGATGTACAGCTGCACCACTTCCTCACCCGCCACCGCACCGGTATTGGTCAGCGTCGTGGTGATGGTCAGGGTGTCGTCCCAGCCCAGCTGCGCGCTGCTCAGCTGCGGCACGCCATAGGCGAACGTGGTGTAGCCGATGCCGTGGCCGAAGGCGTACGCCGGCTCGTTCGGAATCTCGCGCCAACGTGCCTTGAACTCGGACATGGTCGGCAGTTCCGGGCGACCGGTACGCGCGTGGTTGTAGAAGTACGGCTGCTGGCCGGAGACCTGCGGGAAGCTGACCGGCAGGCGGCCGGACGGGTTGTAGTCACCGAACAGCACATCGGCCACGGCGTGCCCGGTCTGGGTGCCGAGGTACCAGGTGATCGCCACGGCATGCGCATTGCGCACGGCGCCCTGCAGGGCCAGCGCGCGACCGTTGCGCAGCAGCACCACCAGCGGCTTGCCGGTCATCGCCACCGCTTCAGCCAATGCCTGCTGCGCGGGCGGCAGGGTGATCTCCACGCGCGACTGTGCTTCACCGCTGTACCGCTGCGGTTCGCCCAGGGCGAGCACCACCACGTCGGCACGCAGCGCGGCGGCCACGGCCTGTTCGATGCCATCCTGCACGGCCGCTTCCAGATCGCAGCCCGGCACGATCTCCAGCAGCGCTTCATCGCTGATCGCCGCGCGGACGCCGGCTTCCAGGGTGACGTAGCGCGACTTGTCGCCGAACAGCGTCCAGCAGCCTTCGATGTTCTCGCGGTCCTGCACGAACGGCCCGATCAGCGCGATCTTCTGCCCGGCCTTCTTCAGCGGCAGCACCGACTCGGCGTTCTTCAGCAGCACGATCGAGCGGCGCGCGGCATCGCGCGAGAGTTCGTCATGCGCGGCGATGTGCGAGGTGTCCGCTTCACGCGCCAGATCCAGCGAGCGGTACGGATCGTCGAACAGCCCGATCGCCTCCTTCAGGCGCAGGATGCGGCGCACCGATTCGTCCAGCGTGGCCATCGGCACTTCGCCGCTCTCGATCAGGCCCGGCAGGTGCTCGGCGTAGAAGCCGCTCTGCATGCTCAGGTCCAGGCCGGCGGTGAAGGCCTTGGCGGTCGCGTCGCGGTCATCGGCAGCGTAGCCGTGCGCGACCAGCTCCATGTCGGCGGTGTAATCGGAGATCACCACGCCCGGGAAGTTCCACTCCCCGCGCAGGATGTCGGTCAGCAGCTCGGCGTTGGCGCTGGCCGGCACGCCGTTGATGTCGTTGAAGGAGGACATCACGGTCAGGGCGCCGGCTTCGAAGGCGGCCTTGAACGGCGGCAGGTGGACGTCGCGCAGGGTCTGCGGGGAGATGTCGACCATGTTGTATTCCATGCCGGCCATCACCGCGCCGTAGGCGGCGAAATGCTTCGGGGTGGCCAGCAGGGCATCGTCGGCACGCAGGTCCGGGCCCTGGAAGCCGCGCACACGGGCGGCGGCGAACGCACAGCCCAGCACCACGTCTTCACCGGCGCCTTCGGCACCCCGGCCCCAGCGCTGGTCGCGGGCGATATCCACGGCCGGTGCGTAGGTCCAGTGCAGGCCGGCGGCGGTGGCTTCCACCGCGGTGGCACGGGCGGTGCGCTCAGCCAGGTCCGGCTCGAAGCTGGCGGCCTCGCCCAGCGGGATCGGGAACACGGTGCGCATGCCATGGATCACGTCCGCAGCCAGGATCACCGGGATCTTCAGGCGGCTTTCTTCCAGCGCGACCTGCTGGATGCGGCGGCCGGCTTCCACGCCGACGCCATTGAACAGCGAGCCCACCTTGCCCTCGCGCACCTGCTGCAGCACCTGGTCGGCGTTGCTGACGTTGGCTTCCGGATTCACATCCGGCGCGAACGGGCGGACCATGTCGGCGAACACACCCAGCTGGCCGACTTTTTCTTCGACGGTCATCTGGGCAATGAGGGTTTCGATACGATCGGCGGCCACCGGCTGTCCTTATGAAAACGTTTACAAGCCCGGGATTCTAGCGTTCCCGAAGCCGTTGTGAATGACTTTTGCGTTCATTTTTCTTCCCCGGAGGGAGACCCCCGCCGCCGCGCAGGCGGCGACGGAGGCACAGGAGCTTACTCCGCGGCGGCCAGGCGCTGCTGCCCCGCCATCAACATGGCGTCGCTGGATTCCTGGAAAACCCGCAGCCCGAAGGCCGGAAGGATCGCCAGCAGGTGATCGAACACGTCCGACTGCACCCCCTCGTACTCACCCCACGCCGTGCTGCGCGTGAAGCAGTAGATCTCCAGCGGCAGGCCCTGGGTCGTGGGCTGCAGCTGCCGTACCAGCAGGGTCATCTCCGTATGGATGCCCGGATGGTGCTGCAGGTAGCGCTCCACGTAGGCCCGGAAGGTACCCAGGTTGGTGACCCGGCGCGCATTGACGGCCGCCACGCCCTTGGCCTGGAGTTCGGCGTTGTACTGCTGCAGCTCGGCCTGCTTGCCGCGCAGGTAATCGCCCAGCACCGCGAACTGCTCCAGCTCGGCCAGCATCGGCGCATCGACGAAGCCGACGCTGTGCTGGTCCAGATACAACGAGCGCTTGATCCGGCGCCCGCCCGCTTCCTGCATGCCGCGCCAGTTCTTGAACGACTCGGTCACCAGCTTCTTGGTCGGGATGGTGGTGATGGTCTTGTCGAAGTTCTGCACGGTGATGGTATGCAGGGCGATATCGATCACGTCGCCATCGGCGTTCTGGCTGGGCATTTCGATCCAGTCGCCCAGCCGCACCCGGCCATCGCCGCTGATCTGCACGCTGGCCACCAGCGACAGGATGGTGTCCTGGAAGATCAGCATCAGCACGGCGGTGGCTGCGCCGAGGCCGGTGACCAGCGGGCCGAGCTTCACCCCCAGCAGGGTCGCCACGATCGACAGGCCGGCGATCACGAAGACGATGATCTTCACGACCTGCAGGTAGCCCTTGATCGGCTTGTTGCGCGCATCCGGGCGGCGCTCGTACAGATCGTTGGCGGCGTCCAGCGCATGCGAGACGGCCAGCGCCACGGTCAGCACCGCCCACGCCCGGCACGCCCCGATCACGAACTCCACCAGCTCCGGCGGGAGGTCCGGCACGATCCGGATGCCGGCGGCGATGACCATGCTCGGCACCACGTTGGACAGCCGCGAGATCACCCGCAGGTTGTTGCCGCCTTCATTGCCCGCGCTGTGGCCAGGCAAGCGGTTGACCAGCTTGCGCAGGCCGCGCAGCAGGATCTTCTTGGTGACGAAGTTGGCCAGCCAGGCCGCCAGGGCCAGCGCTGCCAGCACCAGCAGGGTGTAGGCCCAGGGCCAGGGTTCGAGGGTCCGCTGGACACTGTCCAGCCATCGGGTTGCCACTACCGCATCCAACATCGTGTATCGCTCTCCTATCAGGGGTATCAGGGCGTTGCCAGGTCCTGCGCGCTGCGCTCGATGATCACGCCGACCGCGCGCGCGCCGCGTACCGCGCCGGGCTTGCTGAGCTTCAGGCGCAGCCATTGCACGTTGAATTCACGCAGCACGATCTCGGCGATGCGCTCGGCCAGGGTTTCGACCAGGCCGTAATCCGAGTCACGCACGAACTGCTCGATGCGCTTGCTCACGGCTTTGTAATTGAGGGTATCGGCGATGTCGTCGCTGGCCGCCGGGCGGCGGTTGTCGAAGCCCATTTCCAGATCGAAACGCAGGGTCTGGCGGATCCGCCGTTCCCAATCGTAGATCCCGATCAGGGCATCGATCTCGAGCCCTTCGATGAATACCTTGTCCATAGCCATGCCACGTGGAAGATGGCGACCATGGTAACGGGGCTGTCCGGAATGTGCCGGGAACCGGGGTGACGAGGCTCTCTGAGAAAGACAAAGGGCCCCTCGCGGGGCCCTCTGCTTACTTCTTGTCCCCGGGCGGAGATGGGAGTTCCATCCGCGAGTCCCGGTGGCGCGCGGGGTAAAACTACGTCCGGGGCCGAGTGGAGTCAATGATTGGTTACGCCAAATGAGACGAGCTGCAGCGCGTGACCCTGCGCTTGAACAGGGATGCGGCAGACGTCATTCCGGCACTCGGCTTTGTGTTCTGGCAGAAGATATTCACGCAGCGCTTTGATGCTCGGCTATGGTCGCATTGCATGGCATCCGTCCTGCCCGGTGCCAACGTGCAACGCCTTGGCATCTCACCCGTGCGCAGATCCATGACGATCTGGAGCAGATCCGGCGATTACGCAATCGCATCGCCCATCACGAGCCAATTTTCGCCCGGGCCCTGGCCGACGACTTCGCCGCCATCCTGCGGGTCATCGGACGGCGGTGCGGACGCACAGCGGAGTGGATGTCTGACCATGAATCAGTGACTCAGCTTCTGGTGGATCGGCCGACGTGATGCGGCAGCGCCGCCGCAACCCTCACACCGCCGGCAGCGTCGCCATGTCCCAGCGCGGCGTCACCTGCACCTGCGGCGGCGTGTGCTGGCCCGCTTCCAGACGCAGCGCGCCGGCGAAGGCGATCATCGCGCCGTTGTCGGTGCACAGCGCCGGGCGCGGGAAGCAGGCGCGGCCACCGCGGCGGGCGGCCATCTGCTGCAGCTTGGCGCGCAGGCGCTTGTTGGCCCCTACCCCGCCGGCCACCACGATCACATCGGTGCCCGCAGCATCCAGCGCGCGTTCGCACTTGATCGCCAGGGTGTCGACCACGGCATCTTCAAAGCCGCGCGCGATGTCGGCGCGGGTCTGCTCGCTCTGATCGCTGTCGCGCCAGGCCAGCAGGACCTGGGTCTTCAACCCGGAGAAGCTGAAATCCAGCCCGGGGCGATCGGTCATCGGGCGGGTGAACTTGAACCGGCCCGGCGTGCCGCGCTCGGCCAGGGCGGCCAGCTGTGGGCCACCGGGGTATGGCAGGCCCATCAGCTTGGCGGTCTTGTCGAAGGCCTCGCCGGCGGCGTCGTCCAGGGTCTCGCCGAGCAGGCGGTACTGGCCGATCCGGTCCACGGCGACCAGCTGGGTATGCCCACCGGACACCAGCAGGGCCACGAAGGGCGCCTGCGGCGGGTCGTCTTCCATCAGCGGGGCCAGCAAGTGGCCTTCCATATGATGTACACCGACCGCCGGCACCTCCAGCGCCCAGGCCAGCGAACGGGCCACGCCCGCCCCCACCAGCAGCGCGCCGACCAGGCCGGGGCCGGCCGTATAGGCCACCCCGTCGATGTCGGCCACGGTCATGTCGGCCTCGGCCAGGGTCTGACGGATCAGCGGCAGCAGTTTGCGCACGTGGTCACGGCTGGCCAGCTCGGGCACCACCCCGCCGTATTCAGCGTGGAGGGCGATCTGGCTGTAGACCGCATGGGCGCGCAGGGCGTCGATCCCGGACAGGGAGGTGTCATACACCGCCACGCCGGTCTCATCGCAGGAAGATTCGATACCAAGGACTCGCATAACGGGTATTATGGACCTCTTCAGGCCCCGGCAGACGTACGCTGGCCTGTCTCTGCATCACCCGTGGCCAAGAAGTTCGCCGGGGTGGGTTGCAACTTCTTTTCTCGCCGCTATAATGTGCGGCTCTCACCGGGCGTGACCCGGTTCTACTGTGTCCCGGAGATTCCATGCCCAGCGTTAAAGTCCGCGAGAACGAGCCCTTCGAGTTTGCGCTCCGTCGCTTCAAGCGCACCTGCGAAAAGGCCGGCGTGCTGGCCGAAACCCGCAAGCGCGAGTTCTATGAAAAGCCGACCCAGGAGCGTAAGCGTAAGGCTGCCGCTGCTGTGAAGCGTCAGCTGCGCCGTTCGTCGCGCGACGTTACCAAGCGTCAGCGCCTGTACTGATCGGACGCAACTTCGATACGGCAGGCCTTGGCCTGTCGTGACGGAGCCGAAGCCGGAACGCGCGAGCGTTACCGGCTTTTTGCGTTCCAGCGCTTCGGCGCTCCGCTTTCCTTTTCCACCGACACGAGGTGTTCCCATGAGCCTGAAGCAGCAGCTCACCGATGACATGAAGGCCGCCATGAAGGCCGGCGAGAAGCACCGCCTGGGCGTGATCCGCCTGATGAACGCCGCGATCAAGCAGCGCGAAGTCGACGAGCGCATCGAGCTGGACGACGCCGCCGTGCTCGCCGTGCTGGAAAAGATGGTCAAGCAGCGCAAGGACTCGGTCACCCAGTTCGAAGCCGCCAACCGCGAAGACCTGGCCGTGATCGAGCGCGAGGAAATCGTGGTGATCGACCAGTACCTGCCGGCCAAGCTGGGCGAGGCCGAGATCGTGGCTGCGATCCAGGCCGCCATCGCCGAAACCGGCGCGGCCACCCCGGCCGACATCGGCAAGCTGATGGGTGCGCTCAAGCCACGCCTGGCCGGTCAGGCCGACATGGGCCTGGTGTCCAAGCTGGTCAAGCAGCAGCTGGCCGGCTGATCCCGCCGCCACGCCGCAGTGAAAAGGCCCGCTCTCGCGGGCCTTTTCCGTTTCAGCAGGTGCGTTGTTACGAGGCCTGACGGCAGTTGCGCAGCGTCATCGAGCTTTCCTCGATCGAACTGATCTCGCCTTCCAGCTTGGCCCAGTCGCGCTCGCGCAGCATGGTGAAGTTGGCGGCCTGATCCGACGCGAATTCACAGCGGATGGTGTAGTTGTTGTTGTTGAAGGTGTCGTTCTGGCGGACGCGCAGCAGGCCGCGGGTCGGCGTGACCAGGTAATTGATCGAGCCGATGTCACCGGGCTTGGTCGAATACCGGTTGGAGTTGACCGTATAGATCTGGCCGTCGATCTGATAGCGCCGCCCCACGTACTTCGCGTACAGCGGCAGGAACGTGGCCGAGCGATCGCCCTTGTCTTCCTTGTTCGTGTTGGTCCCCAGCATCAGATCCTTGAAGGCACCGGCACTGCGGTACAACGCCATCGTGTCTTTGACTTCCTTGCCCATCATCTTGGACAGATCCGGCGCTGCCACCGCCTCGACGGCCGGCATCGGGTACTGGGTGCGCCCCGCGGCGGCGACCGCGTCGCCCTGGCTGCCCGCCTTGAGCTTGTCCAGCATTCCGCACATGGACTGCTTGGCCGCCGCCGGCTCGACCGACTGACCGCGGGCCAGCTTGGTCGCCAGGGTCACGCGACCGGTGCGATCGGCGGTGCCCACCAGGACCAACGGGACGCGCAGCCCTGTGCGCTGGATCAGGTACTGGTCGCCGGTATCGCCCTCCACCAGCTGCCCGGCGACTTCGAACTTGTCATCGCCGCCGATCTTGCGCAGCTGGTCCAGTGCGCTCTGCACCTTCAGGCCCGGCACCGTGACATCGGCCATGTACAGCGCACCGTTGCGCGCATCCCCTACCGTCTTGAAAGCCTTGTCGCAGGCCCCGGAAGCCATCGCCGGACCTGCGGCCGCCAACAGCGCCATCGTCGTGTAGACCATTCCTTTCATGAAGCGTCCTTTCTGCTGTGAAGGTGGAAAACCGGGCAAAAGGATAGCGCGATATCCGTCAAGATCCTGACGTGACCGGACCACTTCACCCGGTGCAATCCGTCGATTTGCTAGAACGGGGGCCTCGCTTCCGACCTGATGCCGTCCATGCACCCGCCGAGCCACTCCCTCTCCAGGATCCGCAAGCACATGGCGCGGCTGGAGCAGAGCTTCCCCGCCGTGCTGCTGCGCCGCTTCATCGATGCGGACGTGATGACCCAGGCCGCTGCGCTGGCCTTCTACGCCCTGCTCTCGATGGCGCCGCTGCTGGTGCTGCTGTTGTGGCTGACCGCCTCGCTGTACCCCCCGGCGCAGCAGGCGTTGCTGGGCCAGATCAATGATGTGGCCGGCACCAGCGCCGCCTCGGTGGCGGAGACCGTGCTCAGCAACGCCAACAACCAGCCGGACATCGGCACGCTGGCCGGCGTATGGAGCACCCTGCTGCTGTTCATTGGTGCCACGGCGGTGTTCGCCCAGCTGCAGAACGCCCTGAACCTGATCTTCAACACCAGCGGCGAGCGCCTGGATGGCATCGTGGCCTGGTTGCGCAAGCGGGTGTTTTCGTTCGGCGTGGTGCTGGCGCTGGGCTTCCTGCTGATCCTCTCGATGACCGCCACCACGATGCTGCAGGTCGTGTTCGCGCACCTGCCCTCGGTGCTGCCGGCGATCGGCTATCTGACCAGCCTGGCGCTGTACACCGTGGGCTTCGCCTTCCTTTACCACTACCTGCCCGACCGCCGCGTGGCGTGGCGCCAGGCCTTCATCGGCGGTGCGATCACCTCGGCCCTGTTCGCACTGGGCCGCTATGGCATCGGCCTGTACATCGCCACCGTCGCACCGGGCAGCGCGTATGGCTCGATGGGCGCCCTGGTGATCTCGCTGGTGTGGATCTACTACGCCACGGTGGTGTTCTTCGTCGGTGCACTGATGACCTCGGTGATCGATGAGCGCCTGCGCGCCCATGCCGTGCTCGCCGAGGCTGGGGTGGAGCCACCGAAACCGGGCGAACCGGCCGGCAGCTAGTAGACTAGCGGTACCCCCGCTTCCGCGCGTGGCCGTGACCGGCCATGCCCCCGCCTGCTGCCCATGGCCCGTATCCCCGACGCATTCATCGACGACCTGCTGGCCCGCTCCGACATCGTCGAGGTGGTGGGCAGTCGCGTGCCGCTGAAGCGCCAGGGCAAGGAATACGCCGCGCGCTGCCCCTTCCATGACGAGCGCTCGGCCTCGTTCACGGTCTCACCGACCAAGCAGTTCTATCACTGCTTCGGCTGCGGCGCGCATGGCACGGCGATCAGCTTCCTGATGAATTACGACCGCCTCGAGTTTCTCGACGCGGTCGATGAGCTGGCCAAGCGCGTGGGCATGGAAGTGCCGCGCGATACCCAGCCGCGCACCGCCCAGCAGCAGGACGACAGCCGCGATCTGTACTCGGCGCTGGACGCGGCCACGCGCTTCTTCCAGACCGCGCTGAAAGGCAGCGACAAGGCACGCGCCTACCTGGACCAGCGCGGCGTCGATGAGGAGAACCGCGAGCGCTTCGCCATCGGTTACGCACCGGACGGCTACAGCGCGTTGAAGGATGCACTGGGCAAGGACGAGCGGCGCATGAAGCTGCTCGACCGCGCCGGCCTGTTTTCCAAGAACGACCGCGGCCACGTCTACGACAAGTTCCGCGATCGGGTCATGTTCCCGATCTTCGACCGCCGCGGGCGCGTGATCGCTTACGGCGGCCGGGTGATGGAGAAAGACGACGGCCCGAAGTACCTCAACTCGCCCGAGACCGCGCTGTTCCACAAGGGCCGCGAGCTGTACGGCCTGTGGCAGGTGCGCCAGGCCAACCAGAAGATCGAGCGGCTGATCGTGGTCGAGGGCTACATGGACGTGGTCTCGCTGTTCCAGTTCGGCGTCACCCAGGCGGTGGCGACCCTGGGCACGGCGACCACGCCGGACCACGCCGAGCTGCTGTTCCGCAACGCGCCGGACGTGTTCTTCTGCTTCGATGGCGATGCCGCCGGCCGTCGCGCCGGCTGGCGCGCGCTGGAGTCGGTGCTGCCGCGCATGAAGGACGGCCGCCAGGCCTTCTTCCTGTTCCTGCCCGATGGCGAAGACCCGGACACCATCGTGCGCAAGGAAGGCCGCGAGGGCTTCGATGCCCGGCTGCAGCAGGCCACGCCGCTGTCGCAGTTCTTCTTCGACGAGCTCACCCGTGAGGTCAACATGGGCACGCTCGACGGCAAGGCACGCCTGGCCGAACGGGCCAAGCCGATGCTGGCGCAGATTCCCGATGGCGCCTTCGGCGACCTGATGAAGCAGCAGCTGACCACGCTGACCGGCTTGGGCGCCAAGCCCAGTGCGTCCGCGCAGCCCTCACGCCAACCGCAGCGCGCGGTGGCACCGGCACAGCGCCGCAGCCTGGTGCGCGCGGCCATCGCGATCCTGCTGCAGCAGCCCTCGCTGGCGATGACCCTGGAAGGCCATCACTTCACCGGCCTGCGCCTGCCCGGCATCGAACTGCTGACCGAACTGCTGACCCTGGTCGAGCAGCGCCCGGACATCAGCACCGGCGCGCTGCTGGAGCACTTCGAAGGCCGCGAGGAACAGGAATCGCTGCACAAGCTGGCCGCGCAGACCCTGCCTGGTGATGAGGCGATGTGGACCCAGGAACTGCATGACGCAGTGGCCCAGCTGGAAAAACAGCTGCTGATGCAACGTCTGGATGAGCTTCAGGCAAAGCAGAGCCAGCAGGGTCTGGACGATACTGACAAGTACGAGCTGCGCGAACTGCTCAAGGCGCGCAGCACCCTCCGCTTCTGACCAACGGAGCCGCCGTGGCATCCCACCTCGCGAACCCCGCTGCATCGATCCTCCGCTGGCTCCGCGCTGGCGTCATGGCCGCGCTGTTCGCGCCGTGCCTGCCCACCTGGGCGGCGGAACTGCCCTTCGCACAGCCACGGCCGGAGTTGTACACCGCCGGGCAGCCCAGCGCTGCCGAGCTGCAGCAAGCGGCCGCGGCCGGGATCACCACCGTGATCGACCTGCGCCAGCCTGACGAAGCGCGCGGCTTCGATGAAACCGCCGCGGCCGAACGCCTGGGGCTGCGCTATGTGCGCATCCCGGTCGCCGGTGCCGCCGGCCTGACCGACGCCAATGCGCAGGCCCTGCGTACCGCGCTGGCACAGAGCCAGGGCCCGGTGCTGCTGCACTGCGCCTCCGGCAATCGCGCCGGTGCGCTGCTGGCACTGCTGGAGGCGCGTGACGGTGCCTCGGTGGACCAGGCCCTGCAGTTCGGCCGCGAGGCCGGCATGACCTCGCTGGAAGCACCGACCCGTGCCCTGCTGGAGCAGGACGCCGCGCGTTGACCCTGCTCTTCTTCCCCCGCTTACTTCCCTGCTCTACAGGAGCCTGCCCACCATGACCCGCTGGTGGTCGCGCCTGCGACCGGACAACTTCACCCTCGCCCTGCTCTGCACCGTGCTGCTGGCGTCCTTCCTGCCGATGCATGGCGCCGCCGCGATGGTGCTCGACGATGTCACCGACGTCGCCATTGCCGCGCTGTTCTTCCTGCACGGCGCGCGCCTGCCACGGGAGTCGATCGTCGCCGGCCTGCTGCACTGGCGCCTGCACCTGACCATCCTGGCCTGCACCTTCGTGATGTTCCCGCTGCTGGGCCTGATGTTCAAACCGCTGGATGGCTGGCTGCTCACGCCCGAGCTGTACATCGGCGTGCTGTTCCTGTGCGCGCTGCCGTCCACTGTGCAGTCCTCGATCGCGTTCACCTCGATTGCCCGTGGCAACGTCCCGGCGGCCGTGTGCAGCGCCTCGCTGTCGAGCATCCTCGGCGTCTTCCTGACCCCGCTGCTGCTGGCCCTGCTGGCCGGCACCGAAGGCGGCATGCACAACCCCGGCCAAGCCATCGTCAGCATCATGCTGCAGCTGCTGGTGCCGTTCGTGGCCGGCCATCTGCTGCGCCCGTGGATCGCCCGCTGGGTAGAGAAGCAGCGCGCGCTGCTGCGCTATACCGACCAGGGCACGATCCTGCTGGTGGTCTACTCCGCCTTCGGCGAAGCCGTCAGTGAGGGGCTGTGGAGCAAGACGCCGCTGTTGTCGCTGCTCAGCGTGGCGGTGGTGGCAGCCGTGCTGCTCGGCATCGCGATGCCGCTGATCCGCTTCATCGCGCGCCGGCTGGGCTTCAACCGCGAAGACGAGATCACCATCCTGTTCTGCGGCTCGAAGAAGAGCCTGGCCACCGGCGTGCCGATCGCCAAGGTCCTGTTCGCCGGCGGCAGTCTCGGTGCGATCGTGCTGCCGATCATGATCTACCACCAGATCCAGTTGATCGTCTGCGCGATGATCGCGCAGCGGTATGCGCGTGATCCGGTGGAGCCGGCGACGGGTGACGGAGGTAGTTGAGCGCGCTCGACCTCCTGCCGCGTAGAGCCTCGCCCTACGCGGCATAGCTGAACATCCCCAATCGCAAGCGGCTATTCCACCCACCGCGCCACGCTGAAGCGCGGTAGCCAGATCTGCAGATCGTATGACCGGTCCGAGCCCGTTCTCTGCAGCGGCGAAGGCCCGGTGTATGCCGGCAGTGATCGCGCGCCGCATTGCCGATGCTGTGTGCAGCCCCACGCCTCGCCGCTGCGCGCATCGACCCGCACCGCGTAGGGTTGGAGATCGAGCAGCAAGGCGGTCATCGGCGGCCACGGCAGCCCCTCCGGCTGAGTGCGCATGGCATGCACATTCCCGGTAAGTACCAGCAGCCGCCCATCGGAAGGCAACGTTGCGTGGTGCGCGCGCAGTGCATCGGCCATCGCCGCATCACGCGCGCCGGTACCGGCCTGTGCCGCCGGCAGCACCTGGTCGAACCCAACGACCTGTACATCGTGGCCCTGCACGCGCAGGACCCGCACCGCCTCGATCAGCGACAGCGTGTCTTCATTGCGACGGCCGTCGTGCGGCTTACCGGCGGTGCGCCAGTAGGAGGTGGTGCGCACCGCCTGGCGTGCTGCGGCGTCACCGTTGGAGGCCAGATAGGTGGCCAGCCGGGCGTTCTCGGTGGCCGGCAGTTCCAGCCCAAGGTGCACGGGGGTGCCCTGCGCGACATAGGCCTGGACCAGTTCCTGCACGAGCTGCGGCATCTCACGCGTACCGTGCAGTTCGCCCAGGACCACGAGTTGGCTTGCGCCTGCCTGCCGCATGATCTGCGCGGCCGTGTCCTCTGCGGACGCTGCCGGTGCGGCATTCGCCGCACCCAACGCCATCCCGATCACCACGCCTGCCATCCAGCGCCATCGCTTCATGCCGTCACTCCCTGTTCGGTACTGACGCAATGGCGGTGGCGAATCACCGATTCAAGGCAGCTATGCCAACCAGGGCAGCATCCAGTGATCCACCATCAGGAAGGCGAACAGCGCCATCAGGTAGACGATGGAATAGCCGAACATCTTCATCGAGAACAGTTCGTCCGGCGGATTCAGCATGCGCCACGCATACCAGAGGAAGACCGCGTTGAGCACGATCGCACCGCCGAGGTAGAACATGCCGCTCATGCCGAACACGACGGGCAGGATGCTGACGATGGCCAGGGCGATCGAATAGACCATGATCGACTTGCGGGTGTACGCCACACCATGGGTCACCGGCAGCATCGGGATTTCCGCCTTGGCGTAATCCTCGCGGCGGAAGATCGCCAACGCCCAGAAGTGCGGCGGGGTCCAGATGAAGATGATCAGCACCAGCAGCGACGCGTAGGCCCAGTCCCATGGGCCCTGCATGCCGGTGATCGCCGCCCAGCCGAGCATCGGCGGGGTGGCGCCGGCGAGGCCGCCGATGACGATGTTCTGCGAGGTCGCGCGCTTGAGGTACACGGTGTAGATCACCGCGTACCCGATCAGCGAGGCGAAGGTCAGCACGGCAGTGATCACGTTGACCCAGACCACCAGGATCGTCATCGACAGCGCGATCAGCAGGCCGGCGAAGACCAGTACCTGCCATGGCTTGACCTTGCCCACCACCAGCGGGCGCCACGAGGTGCGCGCCATCTGTGCATCGATGCGCGCATCCAGCAGCTGGTTGATCGCCGCAGCAGCCGAGGCGGCCAGCCAGATGCCGAGGAAGCCGAGTGCGCCGTCCAGCGCCTGCTGCGCGGTCGGCACCCCGGGGATGGCCAGGAACATGCCGACGAGCGCGGTGAACACGATCAGCGCGACGACCTTGGGCTTGGTCAGATCCCAGTACTGACGGTAACTGGCCATGCCGTCAGCCCGCCTGCACGGCAGGGGAGGCCGCGCTGGCCTTGCCGCCCTCGGCATCCGGCGCGCGCAGGCGCGCCAGCAACGTCACCAGCACGAACAGCAGCGCCACGGCGCCCCCGCTGTGCGCGACGGCCACTTCCAGCGGCACCGCCAGCTTCACGTTGAGGATGCCCAGGGTGATCTGCAGCACCACCAGCAGACCCAGGGCGCTCGCCCAGCCGCGCATGCTCGGCAGTCGGAACAGGCGCACCGACAGCCACAGCAGGTACACGGCGACCACGATCGCCATCATGCGGTGCGCCATCTGGATGGCAATGCGCGAAGCGCCATCGAGCACCCCGCCTTCGTAATCCACGCCGATGCCGCGCCACAGGGTGAAGCCTTCCTTGAAGTCATGCGTCGGCCACCACTGGCTGACGCAGCGCGGGAAGTTGTCCAGCGAGGCGCTGCCGCCACCGCAGGCGAGTGCGGCGTAGTTGGCGCTGACCCAGCCGCCGAGGGCGATCTGTGCGACCAGCACGGCCACGCCGGCGCGGATCAGCCACTTCAGCTTGGGCGCTTCGGCCAGGGTGATCGGCATGTGCGTGGCACGCCACGCCATCCACACCAGCAGGCCGAACATCAGCATGCCGCCGAGCAGATGGCCCATCACCACGATCGGCTTGAGCAGCCAGGTGACCGTCCACATGCCGAGCAGCGCCTGGAAGATCACCACCGCCAGCGTCAGCAATGCGGCGCGGGCCAGGTCGATGTTGGTCCAGCGCAGTGCGGCGATCAGCAGGATCGCCTCGCCGATCAAGGCGATGATGCTCGCGGGGACGTGCATCCCCATCATGTACAGCGGTATGCCGGTCGCCACCAGCACACAGGCGGTGATCACCGCGGTGCTGCCCCAGCGACGGCGGCGCGTGGCCAGCAGCGCCAGGGTGAGTATCTCGATGCCGAGTGCACCGGCCAGGAAACGGTGCACCTGCTCGCGCCACGCCTTGTGCGTTTCCAGCGGGCGGATCTTGGCGGCCTCGTGGCCGATCACTTCCTCGGCGTGCTGCGGCCAGGTGACACGGCCATAGCAGGTCGGCCAGTCCGGGCAGCTCAGGCCCGCATCGGACAGACGCACGAACGAACCGAACATGATCGTACTGGCGGTCATGATCAGCGCAAACCACGCCAGACGGTGGAAATTGCGGTGCAGCACCGGGCGTGCGGAGAGGCTCATCTAAACGGAACTCACTTCAGTTTCAGCAGCGTGGCCAGGTCTTTGCGCAGACCGGCCATATCGAATCCCGGCGCGTACCGCATGATCACGAATCCATTGGGATCGATCACATACACAGGCGTGCCGGCGGCGTCATCCACGGCGGGCAACGCAGCACGCAGGTCCGGTTGGGCGCGCAGCGCGCGCAGTGCGGGCATGCCCTGGACCTCGGCCGGCGGCGTGCCCAGCCACAGGATCTCGACATTATCGGCGTTATGGCCGAACAGCTGCCACACCTTGCCCAATCCCTGCGACAAAGTGACGCACTCGCTGGTACAGCTGGCAGACGGGGCCACCAGGATCCGCCAGGTGCGATCGTTGGGGTTCCACGGGTATGGCTGACCGTCGGCCAAGGTGGGCGGCAGCGCGCGCAGATCGGCCGGCGGCTGCAGCAACTCCCCGGTATTGCGGTGCGAGGTCGGCTGCCAGCCGGAGAAGCGCAGCACGCCCGCCAGCGCCATGGCGCCGAAGAACACGCCGAACAACGCGATCAGGGTCCAGCGGCCGCGTGAACGGGACGGCAGCCGGGCCGGGGAAGTGGCATTCATGGGCGGCATTTTCTCATGTTGAGCCGGTCAGCGCCGGGGAGTGCCACGCCGGCGGCGATGGCGACGGAATTCCAGGACCAGCGCGACCACCAGCACGGTCAACGCCAGTCCGAACCATTGCACGGCGTAGCCCAGATGGCGACTGGGCGGCAGGGTATTGGGGAGCAGCTCCAGATCGCGCGCGTAGCCGCCTGGCAGCGCCGGATCCAACCGCAGCACGCGCGCGCCAAGGCTGCCCGGCGGCAGCGACAGCGCGCGCGCCATGTCGTCAGGTGGCATCCGGCTGGCCAGCCACACGTGCGGCTGTGGCGCGGGCGACAGCGCCGGCCCCAGGGCCAGGCCGGTGGCCGGTGACGGCGCCAGCAGGCCGCGGATGGCCGTATGGCCGGTAAGCGGTGTGATCGGTGGGATGACACGATCCGGCGGCATCGGCAGCCAGCCCAGATCGACCAGCACGCGTGCGCCGTCATCACTCTGGAACGGCTGATACACCTTGAGGCCGGCGCGGCCTTCGCGGGTCTGGTTGTCGAGCAGGATCGTGCCCGGCAGGACGCGGCCGTGGTCGTCCACCCAGCGCAGCAGCGGCGGGGCGGCCTGGGCCTGGCGCAGCGTGAGCGACTGCGCGCGGGCGGGCACCTGCTGGGCCAGCAACGCCTCTTTGTCGTGCATGCGCTGCAGTTGCCAGCGGCCCAGCTGGCAGAACGCGAGGATGACCAGCACCGCGGCAATCCAGCCGATCAGGCGTGTGTGCTTGCGCATCATGACAACGCCGGCAAAACGCGGTGATATAGGCGCACCCGCCACGCCATCGAGCCGCGCATGAATGATTCGTTGAAGACCCTGCTGGTAATCGCGTTTCTGATCGTCATCGTCTGGAATCTGGGCGCCGGGCTGTATTACCTGCTGGTCGATCGCGGCCAGACCAAGCGCACCGTCAATGCCCTCACCCGCCGCATCGCGGTATCGGTGGCGCTGATCGTGCTGGTGGTCATCGGCATCTACAGCGGTTGGATCAAGCCCCACGGCATCGGCGGCTGAGGCCGCACCGGCGTCGATGCGGCAGGAGGTCGCACCGACGCTACAGCA
Organism: Stenotrophomonas sp. TWI273; assembly: GCF_039674765.1. Lineage (NCBI taxonomy): Bacteria > Pseudomonadati > Pseudomonadota > Gammaproteobacteria > Lysobacterales > Lysobacteraceae > Stenotrophomonas > Stenotrophomonas sp. TWI273. Next base: position 19,547 of record NZ_JBDJOA010000021.1, on the reverse strand, counting down.
CGTACACGAACAGGAACAGCATCAGCCACACCACGTCGACGAAGTGCCAGTACCACGCGGCCGCTTCGAAACCGAAGTGGTTGTCGCGGGTGAAATGCCCCTTCGACGAGCGCAGCCACATCACCGCCAACATGACCGTGCCCAGCAGCACATGCACGCCGTGGAAACCAGTGAGCATGAAGAAGGTCGAGCCGTAGATGCCCGAACCCAGGGTGAGGTTGAGTTCCTTGTAGGCGTGGATGTACTCCTCCGCCTGCAGGGTGAGGAAGCCCACGCCGAGCAGCACGGTGATGCCCAGCCAGACCAGGAGTTGGCGGCGGTGACCGGCCTTGAGCGCGTGGTGCGCGATGGTGAGGGTGACGCCGGAGGTGAGCAGGATCAGCGTATTGATCAGCGGCAGGCCCCAGGCCGGGATGGTCTGGAAATGGCCGCCGATCGCACCCGGGCCATTGGTCGGCCACGCCGCCGAATAGCCGTCCCACAGCAGCTCATTGGTCATCACGCCGTCGCCCGCGCCGCCCAGCCACGGCAGGCCCAGGTTGCGGGTGTAGAACAGCGCCCCGAAGAACGCGCCGAAGAACATCACTTCGGAGAAGATGAACCACACCATCCCCATCCGGAACGAGCCATCCACCTGGCGGTTGTAGCTGCCGGCCTGCGATTCGCGCACCACGTCGCTGAACCACCAGAACAGGGTCAGCACCAGCATCGCGATGCCGGCGTAGAAGGTCCACTTGCCCCAGCCGGAATCGTTGAGCCAGCTGGCCACGCCGACCATGGTCACCATCATCGCAATGGAACCGATGAACGGCCATTTGCTGTGCGTGGGCACGAAGTACACGTTCGCATCGGGGCTTTGCTGGGCCATGGTCTTGGGTCCGGTCCGGATCAGGGAGCTGCACGCGCGCCGGTCGGCAGGCTGGCCGGAGCCAGCTGCGCGGACAAGGCTTCGTTCTTGTAGAAGGTGTAGGACAGGGTGATCGTGGTGATGTTGGCCGGCAGGTCGGGATCGACGATGAAGCGCACCGGCATGTCGCGTTTCTCGCCGGCCTGCAGGGTCTGCGCGGTGAAGCAGAAGCATTCGGTCTTGCTGAAGTAGCCCGATGCCTTGGCCGGTGCCACCGACGGCACGGCGCTGCCGACCAGCGCGCGATCGCTGTCGTTACGCGCGTAATAGAGCGCCTCGTTGAGCTCGCCGGGCACCACGTCCATCGTCAGCTGTTCGGGATGGAACGCCCACGGCAACTTGGAATTCACGCCGCCATCGAACTCCACCCGCACCGTGCGCTTGCCGGTGGCGGCTGCAGTGCCTGCCGCCGCGCCGGGGCCACGCTCCAGGCGCACACCGAACACCTTCTCGCAGGCGATGCGGTACAGCGGCACCAGCGAGAAGGTCAGCACGAACACCGCCAGCGCCACCCCGATCAGGCGGGGCAGGCCCGCATGACGCGCGGGTGCCGGGAGCGGATCGCTCATCGCCCGATCACCCCGCTGAGGATGAAGCCGCCATAGACCATCAGCGCGACGATCCCGACCGCCCACGCGGTGCGATGCGCGCGGCGACGTTGCAGGGCCTGCTCATCCGGCGTGCGGGTTGTGCTGGTCATGAGCGGCCTCAATGGGTGATGTCGTCATGGGCCAGATCACCCGGACGGATGGTCGGCGGCGTGGTGAAGGTATGCGCCGGTGCGGGCGAGGGAATCGTCCACTCCAGGCCCCGTGCGCCTTCCCAGCAGCGGTCGGCGGCCTTCGCGCCGTGACGCAGCGAGTGCCACAGGATCGCGGCCATCATGAAGGGCGTGACGAACATGCCGAACGCGCCGATCGAGCTGATCAGGTTCCAGTCCGCGAAGGCCACGCTGTAATCCGGGATGCGTCGCGGCATGCCGGCCAGGCCGAGGAAGTGCTGCGGGAAGAACAGCAGGTTCACGAACACGATCGACCACCAGAAGTGCACCTTGGCCCAGGTCTCGCTGTACATGCGGCCGGTCCATTTCGGCCACCAGTAATACACCGCGGCGATCAACCCGAACACCGCACCGGTGACCAGTACGTAGTGGAAATGGGCGACCACGAAGTAAGTGTCGTGGTATTGGAAATCGGCCACCACGATCGCCAGCATCAGGCCGGAGAACCCGCCGATGGTGAACAGGATCACGAAGGCCACCGCCCACAGCATCGGCGCTTCAAAGGTGAGCGAGCCGCGCCACATGGTGCTGACCCAGTTGAACACCTTCACCCCGGTCGGGATGGAGATGAGCATCGTGGCGAACATGAAGTAGATCTCGCCGCCCAGCGGCATGCCCACGGTGAACATGTGGTGGGCCCAGACGATGAAGGACAGGAAGGCGATCGCGGCGATCGCGTAGACCATGGCCTGGTAACCGAACAGCGGCTTGCGGCTGAAGGTGGGGATGATCTCGCTGACCACGCCGAACGCCGGCAGGATCATGATGTAGACCTCCGGGTGCCCGAAGAACCAGAAGATGTGCTGGTACATCACCGGGTCACCGCCACCTGCGGCGTTGAAGAAGCTGGTGCCGAAGAACTTGTCGGTGAGCAGCATCGTCACCGCACCGGCCAGCACCGGCATCACCGCGATCAGCAGGAAGGCGGTGATCAGCCAGGCCCAGCAGAAGATCGGCATCTTCAGCAGATCGATGCCGGGCGCACGCATGTTGAGCACGGTGGCGATGATGTTGATCGCGCCCATGATCGAGCTGATGCCGGCCACGTGGATGGCGAACACGCTGAAGGCCACGTTGTAGCCACCCTGCAGCGACAGCGGCGGGTACAGCGTCCAGCCACCGGCCGGTGCACCGCCGGGCAGGAACAGGGTCAGCAGCAGCAGGCTGAAGGCCACCGGCAGCAGCCAGAACGACCAGTTGTTCATGCGCGGCAGCGCCATGTCCGGCGCGCCGATCTGCAGCGGGATCATCCAGTTGGCCAGGCCGACGAAGGCCGGCATCACGCCACCGAAGATCATCACCAGCGCATGCACGGTGGTCATCTGGTTGAAGAACTCGGGCTTGACGAACTGCAGGCCCGGTTGCGCCAGCTCAGCGCGGATGATCACGCTCATCGCCGCACCGATGATGAACATGATGAAGCTGAAAAGCAGGTAGAGCGTGCCGATGTCCTTGTGGTTGGTCGAGAAGAACCAACGCTCGAAGAACCCCTGCTGATGCCCGTGATGCCCGTCGTGGTCAACTGCGGAATGCGCCATCGCAACTACACCTCACTGTATCCGGTGGTACCCGCATCCGCCGGCTGGCGGACGCGGCTCGATTTCAGGCGTTGCTGTCTGTTGCTGCCGCGGCAGGCTCGCTGGCCGGTGCCGGTGCCGGGGTGGCCTCGGCCGGGGCAGCCGGCGCGGGCGCCGGAGCGGCCTCCGGCGCAGGGGCCGGCGCAGGCTTCTTGGAGGCCAGCCATGTCTGGTAATCCTCCTTGGAGACCGCCTCGACCACGATCGGCATGAAACCGTGATCCTTGCCACACAGCTCGGCGCACTGGCCGCGGTACACGCCGACCTGTTCGATGTTGGTCCAGGCTTCGTTGATGAAGCCGGGAATCGCATCCTGCTTCCAGCCCAGCGCCGGCACCCACCATGCGTGGATGACGTCGTCGGAGGTGATCACGAAGCGCACCTTGGTATCGACCGGCAGCACCAGGCGGTTGTCGACATCCAGCAGGTAATGCGGATGGCTGTCCCGGGTCGGCACCACGCCACTCTGGCGGACCCGGTCGGACTCACGGTCCAGGCGGCTGGTGAAGCTGACGTTCTCACCGAGGTATTCGTACTTCCACATCCACTGATACCCGGTGACCTTGACGGTCATTTCCGAATCGCGGGTGTCGTAGAACTTGATCAGATTGGCCGTGGCCGGCCAGGCCATCACCACCAGGATGATCACCGGGATCACCGTCCAGATGACCTCGGCCTTGGTGTTGTGGCTGAAGGTGGCGGCCACCGCGCCCTTGGATTTGCGGAATTTGAAGATCGCGTAGAACAGCGCGCCGAACACCAGCACCCCGATCACGGTACAGACCCACAGCGAGAACAGGTTGGACTCCCACGCCAACCGCGAGCTCTGGGTCACGCCCTTGCCCATGTTCAATTGCCACGGTTTGGGGTCGGCCGCCTGGGCCCACGCCATGGCCGGCGCCAGCAGCGCGACCCCGCTCAACACTGACTTCCCGAACGTCCTGCCCCACTTTCTGCATTGCTTCATTGCCTAGACCCTTAGCGTCGTCGGTTGCGGCCGTCATTGGCCGCGAGCAAGCCTTCTAGTTTCTGAGCCAGTACCTGGCGTTCGGCCGGTGCGAGGAAACTCCCCACGTCCACCTGCCGACCGCTGGATGCCAGCCGGACTCTGCGCTCGTCGGCGATCAGCCTCACCCAGTGCGGGTGGGCGCTGAACACCGGCGAATGCCCGGGTGCGGGAATCACTTCCACACACGCCGGCACTACCCGGATCTCTTCCTGCCGTTCTCCACTGCGCCACACCGTGCGCAGCGCCACTGCCAGCAACACGCTGTACAGCAGAGCAAACACGGGGGCGAATACATTGCCGGTGAACCAGCCCAGGCCAGCCGCCAGCCACATCACCCCCGCCAACACCGCAAACAACAGGACGAACTGCCGGGCATCGAGCGCCCGTGGGGGGCGCAGCCGCAGTTGCGTCCCTGATCCGTCCGGAGCGATGAGCACCTCGATCATGTCGCAACCGCGTTTTTTCCTGCCGCGGGAAACGTCTCGATGGTAGCCCCGCTCTCCAGCGAGTAGCAAGGGTCCATTCACAGTTTCAGGAATGTTGCAATACAGCATTGCCTGCGGCGGCCGTTTTGACGAAAACAGCACAATAAATGGCGGGCGGGTCGAATCCGCCGAATCCCCCTGTATGAAAGGCGATGCGCCACATGGGCGCGACCACGAAAAGCCCTTGACTCCCCCAGAAAACGATTAAAATGGTCAAGTTCTCCACGAGCCGACCGGCATGACTGCATCCTCTGTCCTTCCCCCTGCCCCGGCATCGTCCGGCGCCGCCCGCCCGCCGCTGCTGTCCCCCGAGCTGCCGGCCGTCCCCAACGCGTTCCGCCAGGCGATCACCGATGCCTGGCTGAAGGACGAGGCCACCCATGTGCGCGAGCTGCTCGAGCAGGCACGCCTGCCGGCCGCCGAGCAGGCCAAGGTGCAGGCCACTGCTGCCGACCTGGTCAAGCGCGTGCGCGTGCGTGCCCAGGACCAGGGCGCGATCGAAGCCTTCATGCGCCAGTACGATCTGGGCAGCGAAGAAGGCGTGCTGCTGATGTGCGTGGCCGAAGCACTGCTGCGCATTCCGGACCAGGAGACCGCCGACAAGCTGATCCGCGACAAGCTCGGCGATGCCGACTGGAAGAAGCACATGGGCGGCAGCGACTCGGTGCTGGTCAACGCCTCCACCTGGGGCCTGATGCTGACCGGCCGCCTGGTCCAGATCAACGATGCCACCCGCGCCGATGTGCCGGGCGCGTTCAAGCGCCTGATCGGCCGCGTGGGTGAGCCGGTGATCCGCCTGGCCGTGCGCCAGGCGATGAAGATCATGGGCCACCAGTTCGTCATGGGCCGCACCATCGACGAAGCGCTGTCGCGCTCGCACAAGGGCGACAACGCCAGCTACCGCTATTCGTTCGACATGCTCGGCGAAGGTGCGCTGACCATGAAGGACGCCAAGCGTTACCTGGAAGACTACCGTCGCGCGATCCACTCGATCGGCGGCGACCACAAGGCCCGCGGCGGCCGTCCCGATGGCGACGTCAATTCGGCACCGGGCATCTCGATCAAGCTCTCCGCGCTGTACCCGCGCTACGAGCACGCCAAGCGCGCACGCGTCATGGCCGACCTGGTGCCGGGCGTGCTGGAACTGGCGCAGCTGGCCAAGTCGTACGGCATCGGCTGCACCGTCGACGCCGAAGAAACCGACCGCCTGGAACTGTCGCTGGACATCATTGAAACCGTGGTCAGCGATGCCTCGCTGGCCGGCTGGGAAGGCTTCGGTGTGGTCGTGCAGTCCTACCAGAAGCGCACCCCGTACACGATCGACTACCTGGCCGACCTGGCCCGTCGCATCGGTCGCCGCCTGCAGGTGCGCCTGGTCAAGGGCGCGTACTGGGATGCGGAGATCAAGCGCGCGCAGATCGACGGCCTGCTGGCCTACCCGGTGTTCACCCGCAAGCAGAACACCGACGTCTCCTACCTGGCCTGCGCCAAGCGTCTGTTCACGCACAGCGATGCGATCTACCCGATGTTCGCCACCCACAACGCGCACACCATCGCGGCGGTGCAGGCGATCGCCAGGGGCGGCCAGTACGAGCACCAGAAGCTGCACGGCATGGGCGATGACCTGTATGCCGAAGTGGTGCCGGCCGACCGTCTGAACGTGCCGTGCCGCGTGTATGCGCCGGTCGGTTCGCACGAAGACCTGCTGCCGTACCTGGTGCGTCGCCTGCTCGAGAACGGCGCCAATTCCAGCTTCGTCAACCGCATCACCGACGAGAACGTGGCCATCGACGACCTGATCCGCGATCCGGTCGAAGTGGTCTCCTCGTTCGCGTCCATCCCGCATCCGAAAATCCCGCTGCCGGTCGATCTGCTGCGCAGCCAGAACCATGACAGGAAGAACTCCATGGGCGTCAATCTCGCCAACGACAACGATCTGCGCGCCCTGGCCGAGCAGCTCAACGCCGCCGTGAAGCCGTGGCACGCCGCGCCGCTGGTGCCGGGTGCCAACCCGACCGGCGCACTGTTGAACGTGGCCAACCCGGCCGACACGCGCCAGGTAGTGGGCCAGTGGCAACCGGCCGACAGCGCCACCGTCGAGAAGGCGCTGGCCAATGCCGTCGCCGCGCAGCCGGCCTGGAACCGCACCCCGGCCGCCAGCCGCGCCGCGATCCTGGAACACGCCGCCGACCAGCTGGAAGCGCGCATGCCCGAGTTCATGGCGCTGTGTGTCAAGGAAGCCGGCAAGAGCCTGCCCGACGGCATCGCCGAAGTGCGCGAAGCAGTCGACTTCCTGCGCTACTACGCCAAGCAGGCGCGCGAGCAGTTCGGCCACGCCGAAAAGCTGCCCAGCCCGACCGGTGAATCCAACGAACTGCAGCTGCATGGCCGCGGTGTGTTCGTCTGCATCAGCCCGTGGAACTTCCCGCTGGCGATCTTCCTGGGCCAGGTCAGCGCCGCGCTCGCCGCCGGCAACAGCGTGATCGCCAAGCCGGCCGAGCAGACCAACCTGATCGGCTACTACGCGGTGAAGCTGCTGCTCGACGCCGGCGTGCCCGAAGGCGTGCTGCAGTTCCTGCCGGGCGACGGCGCGACCGTCGGTGCCGCATTGACCGCCGACCCGCGCGTGGCCGGCGTGGCCTTCACCGGCTCCACCGACACCGCCCGTGCGATCAACCGCGCGATGGCCGCCCGCGACGCCGCCATCGGTGTGCTGATCGCCGAAACCGGCGGCCAGAACGCCTTCATCGCCGACTCCTCGGCGCTGCCGGAACAGCTGGTCAAGGATGCGATCGGTTCGGCCTTCACCTCGGCCGGCCAGCGCTGCTCGGCCGCGCGCGTGCTGTTCGTGCAGGACGACATCGCCGACAAGGTGATGACCATGCTGTCCGGCGCGATGGCCGAACTGAAGGTCGGTGACCCGGGGCTGCTGTCGACCGATGTCGGCCCGGTGATCGATGCCGACGCGCTGCAGATCCTCAAGGACCACGCCGTGCGCATGGAGAAGGAGGCGCGCCTGATCGCCGCTGCCACGCTCAGCGACGAAGCCGCGCACGGTACCTTCTTCGCGCCGCGTGCGTACGAACTGAAGACCCTGGACCAGCTGCACAAGGAAATCTTCGGGCCGGTGCTGCACGTGATCCGCTGGAAGGGCGACCAGCTCGATGCGGTGATCGACCAGATCAACGCCACTGGCTACGGCCTCACCCTGGGCGTGCATTCGCGCATCGATGAAACCGTCGACCGCATTTCCTCGCGCATCAACGTCGGCAACGTGTACGTCAACCGCAACCAGATCGGCGCGGTGGTCGGCGTGCAGCCGTTCGGCGGCCAGGGCCTGTCCGGCACCGGCCCCAAGGCCGGCGGCCCGCACTACCTGCTGCGCTTCGCCACCGAAAAGACCGTCACCGTGAATACCACGGCGGCCGGTGGCAATGCCTCGCTGCTGACCCTGGGCGACTGATCTCCGGCGTCATGCAGCAAACGAAAAACCCCGCGAAAGCGGGGTTTTTGTGGGGCCCGGCACGCGCTTGGCGTTGCCGGCCAGCGGCCCGGATCACGGGCTTTCGATGGACTCGATCTGGTCCTGCATCAGCAGCTCGTTACCCATGTAACGCTCGAACTTGATGCGGCCGAAACCGGCGGCGTACCACGCCTCGATACGGCCGTCTTCGAAGGTCGCGGTGACGTGGCAGGTGTCCTTGAACGTGCGCGGCTGGCTGTCGACATCCGCTTCAATGTTCTCGAAACCGACGAAGGTGTAATCGGAAAAACCGTCGTAGTCGATCGGCTCGACGGTTTCGTCGACATGGTTGGTGCGCTCGCCCGCGCCGGTGAGCTCGAAACGATCGCCCGGCTTGGCGCTCTGCGGGAACGTCGGCGCCGGCTTGAAGGTGTCGGTCCGCGTGGGGCCGTCGCTGGACATGCTGTAACGCTCCTGGCCCAGCAGCTGGCGGCCGCTGATGTCATGGAACGTGGCCATCCCGATGCCACCACCGGCACTGTGCACCTTGAGGGCAGTCTGGCCAGCGAAGGTGACTTTTTGGATGGTCAGCGTTTCATCGGCGTTGGACCAGGACAGGCCCGGGGTCAACGTGAAACAGGCAGCGAACTCCGGCGCGGCAATGGCAGGCAGCGAGAGACCGGCCAGACCAATGGCGAGCGTGGAGCGCAGCAGCAGAGACGACATATACAGATCCTTGTCAGTAAGCACGGGACGGCAGGGCGCAGTCCGGGCGGGGATTGTACGTCGTGCTGGATGTCATTCCAGTGTTCATCGTTCCGGCCGCGCGGCGCGCGTGATCATGTCGATGCGACCTGCGATTGCAGATGCGCGTAACCGGCCGCCTGCACGAAGTCGTTCAAGTGCCACAGTCGGCCGTTGGCCGCCCAGTGGCCATCGGCGATATCGGTCATCACGATCGAACTCAGCAGCACGCGCGGATCGCCCGGTGCCACGCAATCGGCGATGGCGTCGTGCAAGTGCAGCGCGTAGTCGGCGCGTTGCTGCACATCCAGCACGCCCTGCGGAATCCGCACCTCGACCTGGCAGGGAATGCCGCGTGCGCCGATATCCAGGCCGCCACACAGCCAGTGGCCGGCCGCGAGTTCCTGCAGCATCACCCAGCACAGCCGCTGCTGAGCTGGTTCGGCACCCAGGCCGCTGGCGCGGACGGCGGCGTCATGCACCGCCTGCAGCAGGCGTTGCCGGGTAGCGGCGTCGAACGCGTTGGCGGGAAGGGTGAGGGTGATGTTGGGCATGCGGATCGACCGGTTGCGTAAGGGGCCTCCATTGGAGCCGAACGCCACACCGCGCGACATCGGCCGATCCGACATCTTTCGTGCACAATCAGCCAATGCACGATTTCACTGTCATCGTCCTGCCGGGTGCGTTCGCCTCCAGCGTCGCGCTTACCTTGGACATCCTCACCACGGCCGCCACCCTCGCCCCGCGCCTGGGGCTGCCGGTGCCGCGCTGGCAGGTCTGCAGCCCGGCGCGCAGCGCTGTCCGCCTGGGAACGCACCTGCAGCTGCGTGCCGCGCCGATGCCACGCGTGGCCGATGCGCAGGCGTGCTGGATCGTGCCAGGGCTGGGCGTGGAGGATCCCGACGCCATCGCACAGCGGCTGGGTGAGCCCGACATCCCGGGGGTGGTGCGGGCGCTGCGCGCGCACGTGGCGGCGGGCGGGCGTGTCGCGGCCTCCTGTGCCTCCGTCTTCCTGCTGCACAACGCCGGGCTGCTGACCGGGCGCAGCGTGACCACCACCTGGTGGCTGGCCGGCGCGTTGCAGCGGCAAGCGCCGGAGTGCCAGGTCGATCCAGACCGCATGGTGATCGACGACGCGCCGCTGATCACAGCCGGTGCTGCGCTCGGGCACACCGATCTGATGCTGTACCTGCTCCGGCAACGCTTTGGCCCGGCGCTTCCCGATGCGGTGGCGAGGGCACTGCTGCTGGATCGTCGGCAGCTGCAATCGCCGTTCATGGTCCCGGCGATGATGGCGCAGGGCAACGCGCTGATCGCCTCGCTCACCGCGCATATCGAAGCTACCCTGCCGGCCACGGTCAGCGTCGGCGCGCTCGCCGCGCATGCCGGCATGTCCACGCGCACGCTGTCGCGGCAGGTGGGCAAGGCGACCGGGCAAGGGCCGCTGCACCTGATCCGCAGCGTGCAGTTGAACCAGGCGCGCGCCCTGCTCGAGAACAGCCGCTACTCGGTGGAGACCGTGGCCGAGCGGGTGGGCTACCGCGATCCCACCGCGCTGCGCCGGCTGATGCGCAAGCGCCTCAACGCCACGCCGCGGCAGTTGCGCTGATCCGGTCCGCATTCTCTGCAGGCAACAAAAAACCCCGCTTTCGCGGGGTTTTCTGCTGCTGCGTTCAACCGATCAGGCGTTGATCAGAACTTGTAGTTGAACGAAGCGGCCAGCACGTCGCCACGGACCTTGTACTTGCCGTTGAGCGAGTTGCCCTGGTTGCCCTGGGTCGGCTTGACCAGGATGTTCGGCTCGCTGGTGAACAGGTGGGTGTAACCGAAGTTGTATTCGGTGTTCGCCGACGGGGTCCAGCCCACGCCCAGCGACAGCCACTTGCGGCTGGTATCCGGCACGCGGACGTCGCGGTGCGCGTCGGTGGTCGGGGTCTGGTCCAGCGCCACACCACCACGCAGGGTCACGGTGTCGCTCAGCTTGTAATCGGTACCCAGCGAGACGAAGGTCGTGTCGCGGTACGCGAAGTTCAGCTCCGAGTTCGGCTGGTTGGAGGCGAAGTCGATGGTGACCGTGTCGAACGCGGTCGACCACGCGGTGCGGGTCACATCACCCATGACGGTCCAGCGGTCATTGATGTTGTGGGTGACGCTCAGGGTGGCCGAGGCCGGCAGGGTCAGCGTGGCCTTGCCGCTGGTGTTGACGAACACGCCCGGCTGGGTCGCTGCCAGAATCGTCGCCGTACGGCCACCATCGTTGGGCAGATCAAAGTTGGCATCGCCGCCGGTGATCTTGTGCTCGACCTTGGAGCGGTAGCTGATGCCGATGTGGGTGTTCTCGTCCGGGCTGAACAAACCGCCGACGGTCCAGCCCACGGCGTTGTTGTCACCCTTCACGGTCGACTTGCCATCGGCGCTGCCCGGCGCGTAGCCCGGCACGCGACCGGCGAAGAGGGCGCCGAAGTCGACAGCCTGGCTCAGCTCGATGGTCAGGTGCTCGACGAACACGGACGCGCCGAAGGACACGTACGGGTTGACGTCGTAGGACGCGGCAAAGCCCAGGTCGATGGCCTTCATATCGGTCTTCAGACCGCTGTAACGGCCGACCCAGCCATTGTCATAATCGGTCTTGAAGCCGAACGGGGCGGTCAGCGAGACGCCGAAGTGGGCCTGCTCGCCGATCGGCATGTGGAAGTACGCGGCCGGAACCGGGGCGATCATGCCGGCGTCGCCGCCGTTACCGCCCGTCTGCGGCTGACCTACGCCGTTGCGGCCGGTGCCCTTGTACTTGGCCGAGAAGCTGATGGCGCTCAGGTCGCCCTGGACCTGCATGCCCTCGAGCTGGCGCATGCCGGCCGGGTTGACGGCCATGATCGAGGCGTCGCCGGCGGCGCTGCCGGAACCGGCAAAGGCGCGGCCGAGGCCCTTGGCGCTGTTTTCCTTCAACTGGAAGGCGGCAGCGTTGACGTGGCCCACGGCCAGGACACCGGCGATGCCGACGGCCAGGGCGGTGACGCGGGCAAGAGTGGAAGCGGTATGCATTGTTGGTTCTCTCCGGAAAGCGGTGATGTTGGCAACGCGCGCCTGCGCCGCCCCTCCCCTTGATGGGTCAGGACAACGCGCCGGATTCCCCTCCCGACATACGACGCCGTATGCGAGTATACCGAGAGCGGTTAATGAAACAATAACGTAAGTCGCCCTTGTGGCTATTCATGCTGAACGCGACATATCCCCGTCAGGTCAGCCTCCGCGCTAGGCTAGTGCCCGCATGTTCGTGTCGACCCCCTCCCGCAAGAAAGCCGCCTACCGCTGGGCCACCCCCCTGCTGTTCGCCGCGCTGTGGGTGGCCTTCCTCTGGTCGATCTCCCGGCCGGACGATGCGCGGCGCAGCCTGTGGATGGACTGGGGCGCCCTCTCGACCGGCCTGACCCATCCGCTGGACTGGTGGGCGACCCTGCAGGACGGCAGCGTGCTGCGGCTGTTCACCGCGCTGTTCCTGCACGCGGACTGGTCGCACCTGCTGGGCAACCTGGTGTTCCTGCTGATCTTCGGGCTGCCGGCCGAGCGCGTGCTGGGGCCGTGGCGGCTGATGCTGCTGTTCCTGGTGGGCGGGGCGATCTCGAATCTGACCGCCATCTACACCATGGGCAACCCGGACCAGATCATCATCGGTGCCAGCGGCGCGGTGTCGGCCTTGATCGGCGCCTACCTGGCCCTGTTCCCAGGCGCGCGGCTGGGCGTGGTGATCCCGCTGGGCCTGTTCCTGGAATTCGTCCGCGCCCCCGCCTATCTGCTGATCGGGGTCTGGGCGGCGCTGCAGGTGGTGTTCGCCTACATCGGCCCGACCTTCGGGATGGTGGCCTGGTGGGCGCATATCGCCGGCTTCGTGTTCGGCCTGGGCTACGGCGTGTATGTGCGCGCGGCGATCGCGCGGCGGCTGCGCAAGCGGCATGGGTTTTGAGGGCATGACCGGGAGCGGGTCGGCCGACAGATCGGCCAACGGGTAGTGCCGGCCGCTGGCCGGCTCCACGCAGGGTTGGATTCGAGCAGAGCCGGCCAGCGGCCGGCACTACCGGTCAGGGCTTGATCGGTGCCGTCGAGGCCGGGGCTTCCGGCTTGGCCGGTGCGGGCGTCGCCGATGCAGCCGCAGGCTGTTCGGCCGGCTTGGTCTCTGCCGGCTTGGTCTCTGCCGGCTTGGTCTCTGCCGGCTTGGTCTCTGCCGGCTTGGTCTCTGCAGGCTTCGTTTCTGCCGGCTTGACCGTTGCATCGGCAGGCTTTGCCACCGCTGCCGCTGCCGCCGCCGGCTTGGCCGCCGGCTTCTTCGCGGCCTCTGCCTTCTGCCGGGCCAGCACCGAACCGGGCTGCTTCAACTCGGCCAGCGCGTCATTGATCGGGCCATCGCCCGGCAGCACGTCACCGGCCTTGTAGCCTTCGGTGCCTTCTTCGTCACCGCGCAGGTGGCCGGGCAACGTGGCTTCGCTGTAATCGGTCAGGCTGGCCGGCAGGTCGTCATCGCCGGCGCGCTTCTCCGGCTGCAGCAGCACGTCGGGGATGATGCCCGTGGCCTGGATCGACTTGCCGCTCGGGGTGAAATATCGCGCGGTGGTGAGCTTCACCGAGTCACCGTTGTCCAGCGGCAGTACGGTCTGCACCGAGCCCTTGCCGAAGGTGCGGCTGCCGACCACGCGCGCGCGGCCGTTGTCGCGCAACGCGCCGGCCAGTACTTCGGAGGCACTGGCCGAGCCGGCGTCGGCCAGCACCACGACCGGCGCGCCCTTGAGCAGATCGCCCGGGGTCGCATCGAAACGGGCATCGCTGATCGAGATGCGGCCGCGGGTGCTGACGATGTTGCCCTTCTCGAGCAGATCGTCGGCCACCTGCACGGCGGCGGTGAGCAGGCCACCCGGGTTGCTGCGCAGATCCAGCACCAGGCCCTTGAGCTTGCCACCGGCCTGCTGCTGCAGCTGGGCAACGTGCTTCTGGAAATCGGCACCGGTGTCGGCCTGGAAGGTGCTCAGGCGGATGTAGCCATAACCAGGCTCCAGCATCTTGCTGCGCACGCTGGTGACGCGGATGGTCTCGCGGGTGACGGTGACATCGAACGGCTTGGGCTTGCCTTCGCGCACCAGGGTGAGCACGACCTTGGTCCCGGCCACGCCGCGCAGCGGTTCGGTGGCTTCGATCGCGCTGATCGGCTTGCCGTCGATGGCGATGATCAGATCGCCGGCAAGAATGCCCGCGCGTGCGGCCGGGGTATCGTCGATCGGCGAAATGACTTTCAGGCTGCTGTTGTCGGGCTGCTGCTGCAGCTCCACGCCGATGCCGTCGTAGGCGCCGTTGGCCTGCTCATCGAAGGCTTCGGCGTCTTCCTTGTCGAAGTAGGTGCTGTGCGGATCCAGGTCCAGCAGCAGGCCACGGATGGCGGACTGCATCAGCTTCTTGTCGTCGACCGGATCCACATAGGCGGCGCGCACCGCGTTGTAGACGGCGACGTAGCGGCGGATCTCTTCCAACGGAACCCGTGAGGTCACCGCTTCTTCCGTGGTGGCCGCATCGGCCCCGCGTGCCGGCGCTTCGGCGGTCTGCTGCGCCCAGGACACCGCGGGCAACAGGGCCAGCAGCAAGGTGGCGGAACGGGCTACGCGCATGAAGCACTCCAGGATGAGCGGGGGACGGTTGACCACGCACGGGGGTGCGTCGCCCGATTATGCGCGAAGCGACGATAAATTCCCGTTGAACCCCGTGCCTGGCGGCGCCCCCGTGTTGGGCGCGGTTTATCGCCGCTGCAGCCAGCTGCCCGGGTCCACCGGCTGTCCATTGCGGCGCAGTTCGAAGTACAGCGCGGTCACGCCCTGGCCACCAGAATTGCCGACCTTGGCCACGGCCTCGCCCTTCTTCACCGTGGCGCCGGCATCACGCAGCAGCGTGTCGTTGTGCGCATAGAGGCTCATGTAGCCGTTGCCGTGATCCACGATCAGGATCATGCCGTAACCGGTCATCCAATCGGAAAACACCACCGTGCCATCTGCCACGGCGGTGATGGTGCTGCCGGCGGGCGCGCCGATCAGCACGCCACTGCTGGTGCGGCCATCGGGCAGCTTGCCGCCATAGCGAGCGAGCAGATTGCCCGACAACGGCCAGCCCAGACCGCCCACCTTGGGCGCGGGCGCGGAGGCAACCGCAGGGGGCGTCTTGGTCGCGCGCGGCGGCGGGCGCGTGCCGCTCGCAGCAGCGGCGCGATCAGCCTTCTCGGCGGCCGCCTTCTCCGCGGCGGCACGTCGCGCGGCAGCACGGCGCTCGGCCTCGGCACGGGCGGCGGCCGCACGCAGATTCGCGAGCAGTGTTTCCAATGCCTTGGCATCCTGGCCCAGGGCTTTTTCGCGCTCGCTGCGGTCTTTGTACCGCTCGTCCAGCGAGGCGACCGTGGCCGCCCGCTCGCGACGATCGTCGGCCAGCGTGGCAACCTGCTGTTTCTGCTGCTGGCGGGTGCCTTCCAGTGCCTTGCGTCGTTCGACGATTTCCGTCTCCACGCGCTGCAGTTCGGTGAGATCAGCCGTCAGTGACTGGATACGCTGCGCGCGCTCGCGCTGCAGATACCGGTGATAGGCCAGGCTGCGGTTCGCATCGGCGACACGGTCCTGCGACAGCAGCAGCTTCAACGGTGCGTTGTTGCCGATGCGGTACGCCGCGCGCAGCAGCGAGGCCAGTTCCGCGCGCTGCTGCTGCAGGCCGGCCTGCAGCGCATCGCGCTTGGCCTGCAGTTCGTTCATGGCGCGGGTTTCGCGCTGCAGTGCGGTTTCGGTCTGGGCCAGCACGCGCCCGGTGCGGGCGACCTTCTCATCGGCATCGCGCAGCTGGCGCGACGCCTGCCCGCGCTGACCTTCCAGATTCCGCCGCTCCTGGGCCACGCCCTTGAGCTCGCTGCGCAGTTTCTGCAGCTTGCGTTCGGCTTCCTTGGAGGATTGCGCAGCCAGCGGGCTGGCGCCGAGAACGGCCACGGCCAGCAGCAGCGCACGCAACGCCGGGGTCAGCCACTGCGTGCGACCGCGTCCGTCGGTCGGATTGTTATCCCGGCGTGAGGAAAAGGCGTTGTGGCGCAAGGGCTTTCCAGTGACTTCAGGCAGATGCGGATTGCAACGATGCATGGTGACATTCCTGCAGGCGGCCTGCCAGCCGCGCTCCACCATCGAGGTTCCCATGAAACGCTCCCTGCTTCCGCTGCTGCTGGCCCTGACGCTGCCCTGTGCGCCGGCCTTCGCAAGCGACAACATCAGCAAGGTCAACGGCAGCATCTCCGCCGAGGCCGGCCAAAGCTACGGCAATCTGGAGACGGTCAACGGCGGCATCAAGGTCGCCGAAGGTGCGGTCACCGGTCGCATCGAAACCGTCAACGGCGGCATCCGCGTGGCGGATCGCGCGCGCACCGGCGGCATTTCCACGGTCAATGGCAGCGTGCGGGTCGGGCGCGAAGTGGTTGCCAGTGGCGGCGTGGACACCGTCAACGGCGGCATCTTCCTGGATCGGGGCACCCAGATCGACGGCGGGCTGGAAACGGTCAACGGCAGCATCGGGCTGGTCGAAACGCGCGTGGCGCGCGGCATCGAAACCGTCAACGGCGACATCACCGTGGGCGTGGGTTCGCAGGTCGAAGGCGGGATCGAGGTCAAGAAGCCGAACTTCAACCTGTCGCTGACCCCCGGCCGCAAGCCGCGCGTGATCATCGGACCGAACGCGGCAGTCAACGGGTCGCTGCAGTTCGAGCGCGAGGTCACCCTGTATGTGCACCGCACTGCCCGCATCGGCCCGGTCAGCGGCGCCGTGGCCGTGCCCTTCGATACCGACACCGCACCGCAGGATTGATATGGTGGTGACTGGTGCCATGCGCACCCGCCTTTCCCGTTCCAGGAACCGATGATGCCCCGCAAACTTCTGTTGTGCCTTGCCGCTGCCGCTGCGTTGACCGCGTGCAAGGGCGAATCCGCCGCGCCCACCGCGGCACCCGCCACTGACGCGGCACCGACCGCGCCGGGCCATGCCTTCTCGCCCGAGATCAACGCCGGCGACTTCGCCGAGCTGGTCAAGACCCTGGCCTCGGATGAATTCGAAGGCCGCTCGCCGGGCAGCAAGGGCGAAGAGCTGACCGTCAATTACATCCGCGACCAGATGCAGCGCATCGGCCTGCAGCCCGGCAACGGCGACAGCTGGTTCCAGGACGTGGCGATGACCGAGACCACGGCCGATGAGTCGACCGTGTTGACGCTGGACCAGGCCGGCAAGACCCGCGAGCTGAAGTTCGGCACCGACATGGTGATCGGTACCCGCAGCGGCCAGCCGGACGTGAAGGTCGAGGCCAGCGACCTGGTCTTCGTCGGCTACGGCGTGGATGCGCCGGAGCAGAAGTGGAACGACTATGCCGGCCAGGACTGGAAGGGCAAGACGGTCGTGATGTTCGTCAACGATCCCGGCTTCCACGTCAACGACGAGAAGCTGTTCGACGGCAAGCGCATGACCTATTACGGGCGCTGGACGTACAAGTTCGAAGAGGCCGCACGCAAGGGCGCCGCCGCCGCGCTGATCGTGCATGACACCGCCGGTGCATCGTACGGTTGGGACGTGGTCAAGAACTCGTGGGCCGGCCCGCAGTACGACCTGCCGGCCAAGGATGACCCGGAAGCGCGTCTGCCCGCACAGGGCTGGCTGAGCGCCGAGGCGGCACGCCAGCTGTTCGCCGAGGCCGGCCTGGATCTGGACAAGGCCTACAAGGACGCCAGCAAGCGCGGCTTCAAGCCGGTGCCGCTGAAGGCCAAGGTGTCCTTCGATCTGAAGAGCACCATCGCCGAGAAGAAGTCGCGCAACGTGGTCGGCGTCCTGCCGGGCAGCAAGCGGGCCGATGAAGCCGTGCTCTACATGGCGCACTGGGATCACCTGGGCAAGCACGAGGGTGAGCAGGGCGACACCATCTACAACGGTGCCGTCGACAACGCGACCGGCGTGGCCGGCATCCTGGAAGTCGCCGATGCGATGGTGCACCAGCAGCCGGCACCGGAGCGTTCGGTGGTGTTCCTTGCAGTGACGCTGGAAGAGTCCGGCCTGCTGGGCTCGAAGTACTACGTCAGCCACCCGACCTTCCCGCTGGACAAGATCGCCGGTGTGATCAACATCGATGCGATGTCGGTGGCGGGCCGTGCCAAGGACATGACCGTGACCGGCTTCGGCAGCTCCGAGCTGGAAGACATCCTCAAGCCGTTGGCCGCTAACCAGGGGCGTACCCTGCACGGCGAGACCGCGGTGCAGAGCGGTTTCTACTTCCGTTCGGATCACTTCAACTTCGCCAAGGCGGGGGTGCCAGCGCTGTATGCAGACGGGGGTGAGGATCTGCGCGACGGCGGTGTCGAAGCGGGCCGCAAGGCCGCCGAGGACTACGGCAGCCACCGGTACCACGGCCCGAAGGACGAGTTCGATCCGGCCACCTGGAAGCTGGATGGCACGGTTGAGGATCTGCAGCTGCTGTATGGGGTTGGCAAGGAACTGGCTGGCGGCGATCGTTGGCCGAACTGGTACGAAGGCAATCCGTTCAAGGCGGCTCGCGATGCGATGATGAAGGGCAAGGGCGCTGAGACGCCGGCCGCGGAGTCTGCGCGCTAAGCGGTTGGTTGCTGTGACGTGATCTTTGCTTCATGAAAACGGCGCCTTTCGGGGCGCCGTTTTTTTTGGTTCTTTTCCCCTCCGCGTGACGAGCATGAAGCGCGGCAGCTTTCCAAGTGCGGCGGCGGCTAGGTTGGCCGGGCGGTGGGCCGCGATACCCTTGCCGGCGAATGTCCCCCGGCCGCCGCCTTGCGGCGACGGCCTCCGCCTTGATTTCGCCCACAAGGGCATCGCGACCCACGTGTGGAGACCACTGGCGCCGCAAAGCGAGCTCCGGTTAGCAGTCCGCGTACCGCACGCGCAGCCCCGTAGCGGCCGGTAGGCTCCTGGGCAAAATCAAGGAGGAGGGCGTCGCCTGCAGGCGTCGGCCGGGGGACATTTGCCGAGGAGCCTACCGAGCGCTGCGGGGTCCTCACGCTCGCGGAGGATGTAAGCGGAGACGCCACCATTCCCAAAACACAGAACCTACCCAACGACACCCGCCGCACTGGCCGCATACGCATGACCGTGCTCATCTGCTGTGGCACGTGAAATGAGACGCTCCCCTCCGTGGGGAGAAGGACAAAAAAAACCCCGCTGCGTGAGCAGCGGGGTTTTGGGTGTAAACCCTGGCGATGACCTACTCTCGCATGGCTTAGGCCACACTACCATCGGCGCAGCTGCGTTTCACTTCCGAGTTCGGGATGGGATCGGGTGGTGCCACAGCGCTAATTTCACCAGGGAGACGGTTGGAGCAGCGCGTTGCGCCAGCTCAGCAGAGGTCTCTTCCGAGAAACAGATACCTGCAAAAACCAGGTGCCTGCAATAAAGGAAAACCCCGCTGCATGAGCAGCGGGGTTTTCGGGGTAAAAACCCTGGCGATGACCTACTCTCGCATGGCTTAGGCCACACTACCATCGGCGCAGCTGCGTTTCACTTCCGAGTTCGGGATGGGAT
>NZ_JBDJOA010000020.1:0-40986 GCF_039674765.1 Stenotrophomonas sp. TWI273 | reverse complement strand
CGCCGCCCCCCCCCTCCCCCGTGGGGCGGTGGGGTGGCCCGCGCCCCCCCCCCCCCCCCCCACTACCGTGGCTTCTGCGCGGGGTTTCTGGTTGCCGGCCAGCGGCCGGCACTACCTGTTGCTCATGCCGGGGTCGTTAAACTGCCGCCATGACGCCCACCTCCCCTCCCGACCCACGCCGCGCCCAGCTGCGTCGGCTCAAACTGATCGCCCTGGCCATGCTGGTGGCGATGCTGGCCGGCTTCGCGGTCAGCCACTGGCACGGCGAACGTGGCATCTGGGCCTGGGTCTCGGCGTTCTGCGAGGCTGCCGCGGTCGGCGCGCTGGCCGACTGGTTCGCGGTGGTGGCGCTGTTCCGGCGCCCGCTCGGCCTGCCCATCCCGCATACCGCCATCATCCCGCGCAGCAAGGACCGGATCGCCGACAGCCTGGCGCTGTTCGTGCGCGACCAGTTCCTGGAACCGCAGGCCCTGCTGGCCCGGCTGCAGGTGTTCGATCCGGCCAGCCGCCTGGGCAGCTGGCTGGCCGAGCCGGCGCGGGCCCGCATGCTGGCCGACATGGCGCGCGGCTGGGCGCTGCAGGCGCTGGACTTCCTTGATGAGACCGCCGTGCGGCGGAGCATCCAGGGCTTTGTGATCCAGCAGCTGCGGCAATGGAACGCGGCCGCCACCGCGGGAGAACTGCTCGGCCTGCTCACCGCCGACAACCGCCACCAGCGCGTGCTGGACGAAGGCCTGACCCGGATCAGCGAATGGCTGGGCAACGAGAAGGTCAAAGACCGCGCGTCCACATTGATCGTGGGCTACATCCAGCGCGAGTGGCCCAAGCTGGCCAGCACCGTCAACTGGGTCAAGCCGATCGACGAGATCGGTGACACCCTCGCCGAGCGCCTGGCGCATGCGGTGCTGGAGGAACTGCAGCAGATCCTGGCCCAGCCCGAGCATCCGCTGCGTCGCGATTACGAGACCTGGCTGAGCGACTACATCCAGCGGCTGCGCGAAGACCCGGCCCTGGCCGAGAAGGTGGAACAGCTCAAGCAGCAGGTGATCGACCACCCGGCCGTGCAGGAGTACGTGCAGGGCCTGTGGGCGCGCATCCATGCCAGCCTGCGCGCCGACCTGGCCAGCGAGGATTCCGCACTGGCCGGCCATCTGCGCCGCAGCCTGGCCTCCGTAGGCGAGGCGCTGCAGGCCGACCCGTCACTGCGCGAAGCGCTGAACCAGCACCTGATGGACGGTGCCGAGCGCCTGACCACGCGGCTGCGCAGCGGCGTGACCGAGCACATCGCACAGACCGTCAAAAGCTGGGACGAACGCCATCTGGTCGAGCAGCTGGAACTGAGTGTCGGCCGCGACCTGCAGTTCATCCGCTTCAACGGCACCCTGGTGGGGGGGCTGATCGGCGTGATCCTGCATGCGCTGACGGTGTGGTTCCACTGGTAACGCGACCCGCGTCGGGCCTGCCGACGGACGCTGGCGAGGTCACCGCCAGCGTCGCCGGGTGCCTCAGCCAGCGACCGCGCGTACCGCCGCCACCAGTGCGTCCATCTGCGCCGGCGTGCTGAAGATGCCCGGCGTGACCCGCAGGCAGGCGCCCGAAGCCAGCCCTTCGCGCGGCACCACGAACACGCCGGACTGCTTCACCATCCGCTGCGAGGTGGCCGTGTTGTCGCGCATCGTGGTCTGCCCGCGCAGCCGGAACGAGGTGATCGCACTGGACAGGCGCGGATCGTCCGAGCCCAGCAGCTGGAGGCGTTCGTCGCCGCGCAACGCGTCCATCCACTGATTGCGCAGGCGCAGCAGCCGCGCCCGCTTGTTGGCCACACCGATGCGCTCGTGCAGATCCAGCGCGACCGGCAACGCCATGTAGGCGGCGAAGTTGACCGTCCCGGTGTGCACACGGGTACGGATGTCGTCGTGGTCCTGCTCGCCCATGTACGGATCCAGATCGCGCACCCGCCCGCGGCGGACATACACCGCGCCGACGCCGACCGGCGCGCCGATCCACTTGTGCAGGTTGATCCCGATGAAATCCACGCCCAGCGCGCGTAGCGGCGTATCCACCTGGCCGATGCCGTGCGCCGCATCGAGCACCACCTCCACGCCCGCCGCCCTGGCCAGCGCGGCGATCTCGGCCACCGGCAGCAGCATGCCGTTGCGGTGGTTGACGTGGGTCAGCAGGAGCAGGCGCACGCGCGGGTTGGCGGCCAGCGCGCGGCGGTACGTCTCCACGATGCTGTCATGGTCGAATGGCTCAGGCAGCGTGATCGCCACCGGCTGCACACCGCGCCGCGCCTGCAGCCACTGCATCGCGCTGATCATGCTGTCGTAGTCGGTATCGGCATACATCACCGCATCACCCGGCGACAGCCCGCGGTAGCTGCCGATCAGCACCTGCATCGCTTCAGTGGCGCCCCGGGTGAGCACGATTTCGTCGGTCTCCACGCCCAGCACCTGCGCCAGACGCACGCGGGCCTGCTCAAACAGCGGTGGAAACGCCAAGCGCCCGAACCAGGCGTTGCCGGCATTCACCGTGGCGGTGGCCTGCTGGTAGGCCTGCAGCACCGGGCGCGCCATCGCGCCCCAGTAGCCGTTGTCCAGCATCACGACCTCGTCGGTGAGGTCGTACAGCGCGCGCACCTGGGCCCACCAGGTTTCGTCGGCGGCCAGCTCGGCCGGCGTGCGCGCGCCCACTGCCGGCAGCGCCAGCGGCTCAGCGTCCATGGCGTTCGCACCGGAGAGTGCCGCAGCGACTGGCAGGGCCAGTGCGCCACGCAGCAGAGCACGTCGTTGCCGGTCCATCAGTAGCGGATCCGGTATTCGGCATAGAGGTTGCGGCCGTCGGTGTCATACGGCGCGTTCCGCGAGTAGATCAAGCCACGGCTGGCCTGGAAGCTGGCCTCGTCCGGGTAGCGGTTGAACAGGTTGTCCGCGCCGATCCGCAGCGTCTGCTGCTCGGTGACATTCCAGCTCACGGCCAGATCGACGAAGCTCATCGCTCCGAAGCGCTGGAAGATGTCGCCGGTGGCATTGCCCGAAGAGTCCGTCCATGCCCCGTAGTATCGCAGCTTGCCGAGCACGCTGAAGCGGCCCCACGCATACGTGCTGCTGAGCGTGGCCTTCTGCCGCGGCAGGCGCTCTTCGAAAATGCGGCGCTGGCTTTCATTGGTGGCCACGCCGGTGGCACCGCTGTCCACCTGGGTCTGGTTGTAGTTGTAGCCCAGCGTGGTGCTCAGCCGGCCCGCCCCGAGTGCGGTGGTGTGGCTGGCCACTACATCGACACCGCGGGTGGTGGTGTCGAAATCGTTGGTGTAGAAACTCACCGAGGTATACGCCAGCGGATTGGGCACGCCGGCGGGCACCGCGAACGAGGCCGACTGGCTGAAACGGTCGGTGACCTTGATGTCGTACAGGTCCACCGAGCCGGAGAAGCCCAGGTCGTTCTTCCAGGTCAGCCCGAGCGAGGCGGTGCGCGATTGCTCCGGCTTGAGCGGTTGGGCGCCGAGCTGGATCGCCAGCGGATCGCTGGGCGACAGGCGACCGGTGGTGAACACCTGCAAGGTCACGGTATCCAGTCCCTGCTGGGTGCTCTGCGTGTACAGCTGGCCCGGCGTGGGCGCGCGGAAGCCGGTGGAGACCGAGCCGCGCACGGCCAGGTCCGGGGTGAACTCGAAACGACTGGAGAGCTTGCCGTCCACGCTCTCACCGAAGGCCGAGAAGTGCTCGTAGCGGGTGGCTGCGCCGACCGTCCAGCGTGCGGTCAACGGCGCTTCGACATCGATGTAGGCCGCGCGGCTGCGCTGGCTCCAGCGCCCGGCATTGGCCGCACTGAAACCCGGCGCACCGTTGGCACCACCGGCCAGGCCGGTGACCGCCCCGGGCCCGATCGCGTACGACGCCGGATCACCGGCATCCACCCCGTAGGTTTCCTCGCGCGTCTCCGCGCCGAAGGCGATGTTGATCGGTGCGGCCAGCGCGCTGACCGGCAGCGAATAGACGATATCGGCGTTGAGGTTCTTCTCCTCCTGCGAGAGGCGGCCGAGGTAGAACGAGGTGGGGCTGTCCGGGCCGAGCGAGGCATTGATCGAATGGCCCAGCGTGTAGTCGATGCGGTTGCGCCCGTAGGAGCCGCTCACATCCCAGCGCCAGCGCTCGCCCCAGTAACCGCGCAGACCGAGCACGCCCTGCAGGTCGTCCTGCTCGTTGCCGTACTTCGGGCTGAAGCCGGTCGGGTACAGGCTGCGTGCGTCCCAGCCGGGGAACACGCGGCTGCGGTTATAGACCGAGGCGGTGCCATCGGGATTGCGCCAGTTGAAATCACTGACGCCTTCGCTGTGGCCGTACAGACCGAAACCGTAGAGGTCGACGCTGTCGTTCAAGGCGAGGTTGAGGTTGAAGCCGAAATGGCGGTTTTCCAGGTCCGGCTGGCCCCAGCGCTGCACCGGATCGGGCACGACCAGATCCGGGTGGGCGTTCTGGAAGGCGATCGCATCGGCGCGCTGGCGGCTGCGCGAGGTCGCGTCGGATTTGTCCCAGTCGGCGAACAGCGACAGGCTGCCCTTGTCACCCAGCGCGAAGCCGTGCCGGCCGCCGATCTTGCGACCGGTCCCATCGCCTTCGCTGTATTCGGACAGGCCCAGCGACAGTTCCCCGCCGACGCGGTCATCCAGGATGATGTTGATCACCCCGGCGATGGCGTCCGAGCCGTACTGCGCCGACGCGCCATCACGCAGCACTTCGATGCGCTGGATCGCATGCACCGGAATCTGCGCCAGGTCCGGCCCCTGCGCGCCGCGTGCGCCCAGCAGCGCCGAACGGTGGAAGCGGCGGCCGTTGACCAGCACCAGGGTCTGGTCCGGCGAGAGACCCCGCAGCGTGGCCGGCCGCACGAACACCAGGCCATCGTTCATCGGCATGCGCTGGACCACGAAGGAAGGCACCAGCTGGGCCAGCACGTCGTTGAGGTCGGACGACTCGATCGCCTGGATCTCTTCCTGCGAGAACACGTCCACCGGGGCCAGCGTGTCGAACTGGGTGCGGTTGCTGCCGCGCGTGCCGGTGACGATCATCGTGTCCAGGGTGGCGGGGGCCGCGGCAGTCCCTGCCGGGGCGGCCTCGGCACGCGCATCGGCGGCCGTGGCAAAGGTAAGGACGGACAACACCGCTACAGCAAGCACACAACGATTCACTGACGACTCCGCGGACGAACAGATGGGGGATGCCGTAACGGCGTGTCACGACATCCTCACAGTCTGTTGACGCGATATTGCCCGGCAATGACACGCAGGCGACGTTCTTGCAGCCCGCCCGCCAGCGCACGGCTTTCCCCGCTCTCGACACCGCCATGATGCTTGTCTAACGAAATGATAATGACTATCATTCACTGATCGGCTGTACGCCTAGCCAACCGGCGCCCGGAAGCATCACGCCCTCCCCGCGCAACGCCCCGTGTACACCCCCTGATCCGCTGCCCTGCCTGCCCTGCTGCCTCTGGCAGCGTCGCTGTGCGTGCTGCCGTTTTCTCACACTGGAAGTGTTGCCATGTCCCGTTCCTCCGCGTCATCGTTGTTGGCCATCGCGCTGGTTGCTGCCCTCGCCGGGCCTGCACTGCCCGCCTTCGCCGAGGCCGGGCCGAATGATGCGACCACGCTGGACACGATCAAGGTGACCGCCGACGGCGAGATTCCCAACTCCTACACGGTCAAGCAGGCCAGCACCGCCACCAAGTTGAACCTGTCGCTGCGCCACACGCCGCAGTCGGTCACCGTGCTGACCCGCCAGCGCCTGGACGACATGGGCCTGTACGCGCTGTCCGATGTGATGGGCCAGGTCACCGGCGTGCATGTATCGGTCACCGATTCGGAGCGCATCAACTACATCTCGCGTGGCTACAGCATCACCAATTTCCAGATCGACGGGATGCTCAACACGTTTGGTGGCTCGCTCAAGACCAACACCGACAGCGCGATCTACGAGCGCATCGAAGTGGTCCGCGGCGCGACCGGCCTCACCACCGGTGCCGGTGATCCGTCGGGCACCATCAACATGGTCCGCAAGCGCCCGACCCAGGAGGTGGCGATGAGCGCCGGCCTGACCCTGGGCCGCTGGGGCAACCAGCGCCTGGAAGCGGACATCGGCGGCCCGGTCGCGCTGGACGGCCGCGTGCGTGCGCGTTTTGTCGCCGCCAAGCAGCAGAGCGATTCCTTCCGCGATGTGTACCGTCTCGACAAGGACGTGTTCTACGGCATCGTCCAGGCCGACCTGACCGACAGCACCCTGTTCGAAGTCGGCTATGACTACCAGTCGCCGGAAACCAAGGGCGTGACCTGGGGCGTGGTGCCGTACTGGGGCCCGGACGGAAAGCCGGCCAACCTGCCGCGCTCGACCAACCTGTCGGCAAGCTGGAGCAGCTGGCCGATCGTGGAAAAGACCACCTTCATGCGCCTGGAGCAGCAGCTCGGCAACGGCTGGTCGCTCAAGGCCAGCGCGACCCAGGCCAAGCGCAACACCGATGGCGACGTCTGGTACGGCGCGCAGGGCTATCCCGCGCCGGATGGTACCGGTGTGCGCGCCTACCTTTCGCATTTCGCCGAACGCAGCGAAATGAACGTGTTCGACCTCAACGCCAGCGGCCCGTTCCAGCTGTTCGGCCGCGAGCATGAACTGGTGTTCGGCGTCGGCCAGTCCGTTCGCAAGGGCGAATCGCCTGCCTCGGAGTTCGTGCAGCCGCCGGGCTACGACGTGGTACCGGACTGGCGCACCTGGACCGGCGACGTTGCCCCGTTGCCGCTCACCCGGCATGACTGGCTGGCCTCGGAGAACGAGCTGACGCAGAAGGCCGCCTACGTGGCCGCCCGCCTGCAGCTGGCCGATCCGTTGCTGGCCGTGCTCGGCGCGCGCTATGGCAGCTGGGAGACCCGCAGCTGGCGCTATACCAACGATGCGGCCGGCAACCGCACCGGTACCACCCGCGGCGGCTACAAGCCGGACGATTCGCTGACCCCGTACGTCGGCCTGGTCTACGATTTCAGCAGGCAGTTCAGTGCCTACGCCAGCTACACCGACATCTTCCAGCCGCAGGACTACCGCGACAAGAACAACGATTACCTGGAGCCGGTGGTCGGGGACATGTGGGAGGCCGGCCTGAAGGGTGAATTCTTCGGTGGCCGCCTGAACACCTCCGCCGCGGTGTTCAAGGGCGAGAAGGACAATGTCGCCGAGCTCGATGATTCGGTACCGGCCGCCTCGCTGCCCGATGGCAGCAGCGCCTACCGTTCCACCGGCAAGGGCAACAAGGTCAAGGGCTGGGAACTGGAAGCCCAGGGCAGCCTGACCGAGAACTGGAACGTCTCGGCCGGTTTCGCGCACACCACCATCCGCAACCAGGCGGGCGTGGCGCAGAACACCACCAACCCGGTGGACACCTTCCGGCTCAACACCAGCTGGCGCCCGAGTGGTGAGTGGAACCGCCTCTCGCTGGGGGGCGGCGTGACCTGGCAGAGTCGTATCTACCGCGCCAGCACCAAGCCGCGTGCCGATTACGCGACCAGTGGCCGCACCGAATCGGCGTTCATCACCCAGGATGCGTTCTACCTGGTGAATGTGTTCGCCGGCTACCGCTTCAATGACAATTTCTCCGCGCAGCTCAACGTCAACAACCTGCTCGACAAGAAGTACTACAGCAACGTCGGTTTCTACAACGGCGTGTACTGGGGCGAACCGCGCAACGTGATGTTGAACCTGCGCTGGAAGCTCTGACACCGGCTCCAAGGGACCACTGCGACGCGCAGTGAACACGGCCAGGGATGGCCACTATCATTCATCACCGGCTGCGGCCGGTGATGCCCGTTTCCCCGATCGATCAGCAGGTTTCCGTGGACAGCACGCCGCACGCCAGCGCCAGGTTCAACCGTCTTGGTTCCTTCTTCGCCCGCCCCTGGCTGGGTGTCCTGTCACGTTCGCTCGCCGCGATCTTCGGCGGCTACGCGCTGGCCGCGACCTGCTCGATGTTCTTTGCGGTCGCGCTGCCGATCGCGCGCGGGCAAGCGGTGCTGACCGGCATGCTGGTGGCGATCGTGCTGTGCGCGTGCGCGGCACTGTGGGCGTTCGCTACCCGTACCGCGCTGCGCGCGTGGGTCGGCATCCTGATCCCGACGGCGCTGTTCTGGCTCGGCACCCGCCTGCTGCAGGGGGCCGCATGAAGAACGGATTCCGCCAGTCGATGGCCTGGCTGCACACCTGGACCGGCCTGCTGGTCGGCTGGCTGCTGCTGCTGATTTTCATGGCCGGCACGGCCAGCTATTACCGCGAGGAAATCAGCCGCTGGATGCGCCCGGAGCTGCCGCGCAGCAGCGTGAGTGCCGATGTGGCCGCCGAGCGTGCTCTCACCTTCCTGCAGCACAAGGCGCCGCAGGCCGAGAGCTGGAATGTCACCCTGCCCGACCCGCGCAACCCGGCGATGCGCATGTTCTGGCGCAACCCCGAATCGATGGTCAAGCCGCCGGTGGAAGGCGAGCGCCGCCGGCGCGGCGGAGGCCGCTTCGGCGATGCCACCGTCGATCCGAACACCGGCGAAGAGATCGCCGCGCGCGAAACCCGCGGCGGTGACTTCTTCTACCGCCTGCATTTCGACCTGCACTACATCCCCGTTTACTGGGCCCGCTACCTGGTCGGCTTCTGTGCGATGTTCATGCTGGTGGCGATCATCACCGGCGTGATCACGCACAAGAAGATCTTCAAGGACTTCTTCACCTTCCGCCCGGAAAAGGGCCTGCGGTCGTGGCTGGATTTCCACAACGTCAGCGCGGTGATGGCGCTGCCGTACCACGCGATGATCACCTACACCGGCATCGTCACGTTGATGTTCATGTACCTGCCGTGGGGCGTGAGCGTGGCCTATCCCAAGGATGAGGAGGCGTTCTTCAGCGAGGCCTTCGCGCGTCTGGCCGAGATCGAGACCCCGGCCGAAGGACGCGCCACGCCACTGCCCATCCAGCAGTTGCTGGACAGCGCGCGCGCCGAATGGAAGGGTGCGGATGTGGCCGGCTTCACCCTCTACCACCCGGGCGCGGCGAATGCGATCGTGGATATCACCCAGCGCGATGGAAAGCGCCTGTCGGTGGATACCCCGTCGCTGCGCTTCAACGCGATCACCGGCCAGTTGCTCGAGGCCAGCCCGGCCTCGGGCGGTGCCACCCAGACCCGTGGCGTGATGTACGGCCTGCACCTGGCGCGCTTCGCCGACTGGGGCCTGCGTGCCCTGTTCTTCCTGTCCGGGCTGATCGGTTGCCTGATGGTCGCCAGCGGCGTGGTGCTATGGGCGGTGAAGGAACGACCCAAGCACGCCAAGTCCGGCAAGACCGGGTTCGGCCTGCGCCTGGTCGACGCGCTCAATATCGGTGCGGTGGCCGGCCTGCCGATCGCTTTCGCCACCTATTTCCTGGCCAATCGTCTGCTGCCGGTCCAGATGGCCGAGCGTGCCAACGCCGAGGTCAATGCGTTCTTCTATGCATGGGCAGCCGCATTGCTGGCCGGTTTCCTCTGGCCCAAGCGGAGGATGTGGACCTGGCAGCTGTACCTGGGTGGCGTGCTGTTCGCCCTGATTCCGGTGGTCAACGCATTCACCACGCATGCGCATCTGGGCGTCACCCTGCGCACCGGTGACTGGGTGCTCGCCGGGTTCGATCTGACCATGCTCGCCTTCGGCGCGATGCTGGCCTACTGCGGTCATCGCATGCAGCGCTGGCAGCCACCGCTGAGTGCGGCCGAGAAGAAACGCCGTCAGCAGGCCGCTGCTGCGGGGGCGACGGCATGATGCTGCTCGCAATCACGCTGACCTTCTCGGCGTTCACGGCGTTGTCGCTGGCCATGGACAAGCACCAGCTGGACCTGAACGGCAAAGCCGGCGCCAGCGCATCGCGCATGCGGGTGTGGCGCTGGGTGGGCTGGACGTTGCTGACCGTCGCATTCGCACTGTGCGTGCTGGACCACGGCTGGGCGATCGGTCCGGTGCTGTGGCTGGGTGCGCTGACGATCAGCGGGCTGGTGATTGCGTTCGGGCTGTACCCGTACCGCCCCCGGTGGATCGCGCCGCTGGCCTGGGCGTTGCCGGTGGTGGGGCTGGCGGTGGCGCTGGTCGGGCGTTGAGGGAGCAGCCACGCATGGCGTGGCTCTACCTTCAGATCGATCCCTGCGGTGCACCCGCCGCACCCTCACGGGCGTCGCCGCATCGCGATCGCCGGTCAGGGCACCAGTGAAAACATGTGCGCGTCGGCGGGACGGCCGTCGATGACCAGTCGGTTGCGTGCCACGCCCTCGCGAAACGCGCCGGCCTTCTCCGCCACCCGTTCGCTGGCGAGATTGTCTACCGCAACGACGATCTCCACCCGATGCAGGCCCAGCGGCCCGAACGCCTGGGCCGCCAGCGCCTGCACGACGCGGGGCGCCACGCCCTGGCCACGGCACGACTGCCGCACCCAGTAGCCCAGGTTGCAGAAACGGGGATCGTGCTGGATCTTGTTCAATCCTGCGCCGCCGACGAAGGCGGCCGTGTCCTGGTCGAAGATTCCGTATTCGCAGGCCGTGCCTGCCGCCCAGCCGTCCCGGCAGGCCTGGAACCACTGCAGCGCCTGCTCGACGCGGTAGTCGACCGAACTCCACGGCATCCAGCGCCGCATGCCCTCGGCCGACTCACGCACCGCCGCTGCGAACGCAGCGGCGTCGGCATCCTCGAACAGTCGCAGCAGCAGCCCGTCGGCGTGGAGTTGGCTGTCGTCCATGTCGGCCCGTTCCCGTCAGGCGCCGTAGCGGCGCAGTTCCCACGCGCGGTGGATGCGCGGGTTGCGCTCGAAGTCCGCCCCGATGGTCTCGGGCGAAATCTCCTTGCACTCCGCGAATTCCTTGATCGCTTCATCGTCCAGCTTGAAGCGGCGGAAGTTGTTGGAGAAATACAGCACGCCTTCCGGACTCAAGCGCGCCACGGCCGCGCGCAGCAGGCGCACGTGTTCGCGCTGGATATCAAAGTCATCGGCGCGGGCGGAGTTGGAGAACGTCGGCGGATCGCAGAAGATCACGTCGAAGCGGTGACGTTCGGCTTCCAGCCACGCCAGCGCATCGGCCTGGATCAGCTGGTGCTGGCTGCCGCCCTTGCCGTTCAACGCGAGATTGTCGGCGCACCACTGCAGGTACGTACCGGACAGATCCACGCTGGTGGTGGTCGCGGCACCGGCCACGGCGGCCTGCACCGAGGCGACACCGGTGTAGCAGAACAGGTTGAGGAAGCGCTTGCCCTGGGCTTCCTGCGCCATGTGCCAGCGCAGTGGACGGTGGTCCAGGAACAGGCCGGTGTCCAGATAATCGAACAGGTTCACGCGCAGCAGCGCATCGTTCTCGCGCACCAGCACGAACTCGCCACGCTGCTCGAAACGACCGTACTTGCTGCCGCCCTTGCCACGCTCGCGTGACTTCAGCGCGACCTGCTCGGCCGGCACCTGGAAGACCTCGCGCGCGGCCGAGAGCAGCTCGTTGCGGCGGCGACGCACATCCACATCCGGAATGGTCGCCGGGGCCGCGTATTCCTGCACATGCAGGAAGGTCCGGCGGGCACCACCGTCTTCTTCATAGACATCGATGGCGGCCGCGTACTCGGGCAGATCGGCATCGTAAACGCGGTAGCAGGTGATGCTCTCGCGCGTCCGCCACGTCTTGAACTTCTTGATGTTCTTGCGCAGGCGGTTGGCCACCATCTGCGCGCCTTCGCTGAGCTCGCGCGGCTGGCCGGTGTTCTCGCGCTGCGGTACCGCGATCGGGTCGCAGACGATCAGCGCGCACTCGATGGCGCCGTTGAACAGCTGGTACTTCTTGTTGGCGCGCAGGCCGGTGGCGAAGGCCAGGTCGGCGCTGCCGCACAACAGGCTGGCGCGCCACTGCGGCACCGCGCGCTTGAGCGCGTCGCCGAGTTGGCGGTACAGCACCGCGTCGGCGGCCAGGCGCTCGTCATAGGGCGGGTTGCAGACCACGCAGCCGGTCTCCTGCGGCGGAACCTGCACATCGGTGATGTCGCGCACGCCGAACCAGATGGCATGGCCCACACCGGCCGTTTCGGCGTTCTGCTTGGCCGCATGGATGGCGTGCGGATCCACGTCGCTGCCGTGGATCACCTGCTTGAGTGCGCTGCGGCCGGCGGTTTCGCGGGCGCGCGCTTCTTCCATCAGGCTGTTCCAGGCGTCGCGGTCGAAGCCCAGCCAGCGGCTCGGCGGAATGCTGCCGTGGCGCTGCAGGCCCGGGGCCACGTCGGCGGCCATCAAGGCGCCTTCGATCAGCAGCGTGCCGCTGCCGCACATCGGGTCGAGCAGGCCACCGCCTTCGCTGTGGATCTTCGGCCAGTTGGCGCGCAGCAGCACCGCGGCGGCCAGGTTTTCTTTCAGCGGCGCATCGTTCTGCGCCATGCGCCAGCCGCGGCGGTGCATCGGGCCACCGCCCAGGTCGATCGAGATCGTGGCCCGGCCCTTGCGCAGCGACAGGTTGATGCGCACGTCCGGGAAGTCGGTGTTGACCGACGGCCGCTCCAGGCCCTGCGACCGCAGGCTGTCGACCACACCGTCCTTGACCCGCTGCGCGGCGAAGCGCGCATGGGTGATCTCGGTGCCGGACACATGCGCGTCCACCGACAGGGTCAGCTCGGGGCTGATGTGCTGCTCCCACGCCATCGCCGACACGCCCTGGTAGAGCGAGCCTTCGTCGGGGCAGTCGAACTCGGTCAGCGGCCACAGCACCCGGCTGGCCAGGCGCGACCACAGCACCACGCGCTGCGCCTGCGCCAGCTCGCCCTCGGCGTTGACGCCGGAAATGGTGGCGGTGGCCTTTTCCAGGCCGAGCGCCAACAGTTCGTCGGCGAGCAGATACTCCAGGCCCTTGGCGCAGGAAACAAAGAATTTCACGGAATCGGTATCGCAGGTCAGCGGAGAGGGGGTGCCCACGGGCACGGCAAGCAGCCGGGCACGGGTGTCCGGGGGGCCATTGTACGTGAGGCGGGCTGGAACGCCCGGTTACAGCGTGGCCAGCAGTTCCTCGAAGGCCCGGCTCGAGGCCTCGACGTGATCGGTCAGGCGGTGGCCGTCGTCCACCATCAGCAGGCGGGCCGAGCGGGCCTGGGCCCAGGCAATCACCTCCGCCGGCGGGATCAGCTCGTCGTGCCAGGCGTGGACCACGCTGGTCGGCACGCGGGCCGCATCCAGCGCCGGCATCGGCCCCATCCGGGTGGGCGGCACCATCAGGAACAGGCCCTGGACCGGCACCTGCAGCGAGGCGATGGCCGAAATGTACGAACCCAGGCTGGAGCCGGCCAGGACCACCGGGCCCTGCACGACACGGGCGGTGGCCAGGGTGACCAGGCGCTGCAGGCGGGCGCGCACATCGCCCAGGCTGCTGACCTCGCGCTGGGCGTCCAGATCGGTGTAGTCCGGGCGCTCGTGGGTCCAGCCCAGGCGCTCGGCGACGTCGGCCAGAGCGGTCACCTTGATGGCGTCCGGGCCGCTTTCAAAGCCATGGGAGAGGATGCAGTGGCCGCGGCTCATGCGCACACCGCGCGGGAATCGATAGGAGCGTTCATGCCCGAATGCTAGCATCGCCGCATGCCCGACCGCGCCCCGCCCGCCATCGATGCACAGCCCCTGCCCTACCAGGACAGGCTGCTGTCCCGCACGCACGACGAGATCGATCTGGTGGTCATCCACTGCACCGAACTGCCGGACCTGGCGATGGCACGCGAGTACGGCGAACGCGTGCTGTATGACAGCGGCACCGGCAACAGTGGCCACTATTACATCGACCGCGATGGGCGCATCGTCCAGTACGTGTCATTGGACCGCGTCGCGCATCAGGTCAGTGGCTATAACCCGCGCTCGATCGGGATCGAACTGGTCAACACCGGGCGCTACCCACACTGGTGGGATTCCCGCCACCAGGCGATGGACGAGCCCTACCCGGATGCGCAGATCGCGGCGCTGATCGACCTGCTGCAACACCTGTGCGGGACGCTGCCCGCGTTGGCCCATATCGCCGGGCATGAGTGGCTGGATACGCGCGAGGAAGTGGCCAGCGACGATCCGGAACGGCGGGTGCCGCGCAAGCGCGATCCGGGTCCGATGTTCCCGTGGCCACGCGTGCTGGCGGCGGTGCCGCTGCAGGAACTGCGTGGGTGATGCTCAGCCGGTGGCGACGGGACGCGACGGGTCGCTGACCCAGCCACTCCACGAATCCGCATAGATCCGCGCACCTTCCAGGCCCGCGGCGTCCATCGCCAGCAGCAGGTGGCAGGCGGTGACGCCGGAGCCGCACATCAACACCACCTCGTCCGGCGCGTGGGTGCCGATCAGCGGCTGCAGCGCCGCGCGCAGATCGTCCGCAGGGCGCAGCCGTCCCTCATGCACGTTCAACGCGAACGGACGATTCACCGCGCCGGGCACGTGGCCGGCGACCGGATCCAAGGGTTCCACTTCGCCCCGGAAACGCTCGCCCGCCCGCGCATCGATCAGCCAGCCCGGCGCGTGCTTGAGACGCGCCTGCACCTCCTCCACCGAGGCGATCTGGCGGCGGTCGAACTGCCCCGGGTACGGCGGCAACGGCGTCACCTGCGGCAGCGCTGCGGTGACCGGCAGACCGGCGGCCTGCCATGCCGCAAATCCGCCATCGAGAACGCGTACCTGTGCATGCCCGATCAGCCGCAGCAGCCACCACAACCGCGCGGCCGCCATGCTGCCGTCGCCGGCGTCATAGACCACGACCTCGGTTTCCGGCCCGATGCCCCACGCGCCCAGGCGCGCGGCGAACGCATCGCTGTCCGGCAGCGGATGACGGCCATGGCCGGTGCGGCCAGGATCGGACAGGTCCCGGTTGAGATCGGCGTACAGCGCGCCGGGCAGATGGCCCTGTGCATACAACGCCGCACCGGACTGCGGATCGGCCAAGGAGAACCGCGCATCCACTACCCGAAGCGTGGGGGCGGCACTGGCCGTCGCACGTGCATCCATAAGGCGCGTGGCGCCGTCGTCCAACGCCTGTGCGAGGGCGGTGACATCGATCAATGGCGTGGTCATGCGGTCTGCTCCAGGCGGCGACGCAGGTTGTAGAGAATGGCGGCGGTCGCACCCCAGATCCGCTGCCCGGGCCAGCCGTATTCGAGCACGTGGCGGATGCGACCGCGGTGGTCGATCTCCACGTGGTGCAGGTTGGCCGGATCCATCAGGTAGGACAGCGGCACTTCGAACACTTCCGCGACCTCGCCCGGTTCGGGCACGGCCACGAAGGCAGGATCGATCACGGCCACCACCGGCATGACCCGGTAGCCGGTAATCGTCACGAACGGATCCAGATACCCAAGCACCTGCACCTGATCGTGCTTGAGTGCGATTTCCTCGTCACTCTCGCGGATCGCGGCGGCGACGGCATCGCGGTCCTCCGGCTCCATGCGGCCACCGGGAAAACCGACCTGGCCCCCGTGATGGCGCAGCGTGTCGGTGCGCCGGGTCAGCAGCACCTGCGCGCCGCCCTCGCGCGGAATGATGCCGGCCAGCACGGCCGCTTCAACGGGCGGGCCGGGCGGTAACAGATCGATCAGTTCGCTGCGGTTCCAGCCATCGCCGGACGGCGGCCGGTCCAGCGGATGCAGCGCGCGCAGCAGGCGCTCGTGTTCGGCCAGCGAACCGCGCAGCGATTGCCGCAGTTGTTCGCGCAGGGGCAGCGTGTGCTGCATGACGTGATGCTGTTCGGGTCGGCTCATGGTTCGCCAGCGGGTGATTTCATCCACGGTGCGCAGGCAGCCCGTGCAGACACCGGCGCGATCCAGCGCGCAGATTCCGATGCAGGGAGTGGGCACGGCATGCGGGGATTCTTCCATCGATTGCACCGGT
This sequence comes from Stenotrophomonas sp. TWI273, assembly GCF_039674765.1. Lineage (NCBI taxonomy): Bacteria > Pseudomonadati > Pseudomonadota > Gammaproteobacteria > Lysobacterales > Lysobacteraceae > Stenotrophomonas > Stenotrophomonas sp. TWI273. Next base: position 25,079 of record NZ_JBDJOA010000020.1, on the reverse strand, counting down.
CAACAGTACCGCGATTGCACGGAAACAAAAAACGCGCCGGTGTTTCCACCGGCGCGTTCTTGATGTTGCGAAAATTACTTGACGCTGACGAGCTTGATTTCGAACTGCACCGCGACGTTCGGCGGGAACGGCGTGCGCGGATCGGCACCATAGGCCTGATCCGGCGGCAGCGTCACTTCCCACTTGGAGCCAGCCGGCATCTGCAGCAGGGCTTCACGCATGGCCTTCATTTCAACTTCGCTGACCTTGATGCCCGGGATCTGCTGGGCCGGACGCGCTTCGGCCGGACGGGTGCCGAACGGATACGGACCGGCCACTTCCAGCTGCACGGTGCTGGCCTGGGTCGGCTTGGCACCCTTGCCGGCTTCGATCACGCGGTACTGCACGCCGCTCGGAAGCGACTGCACGCCGGCCTTGGCCTTGTTGGCGGCCAGGAACTGGGTGCTCTTGGTCTTGTTCTCGGCGGCAGCCTTGTCGTACTCGGCCTTGGCGGCCTGCGCACGACCCTGCTCACGCTTCTGGAAGGCTTCGACGGCGGGCTTCAACTGCTCGGCCGTGATCGACGGCTGCTTCTTGGCGTAGGCATCCTGCAGGCCCTTCACCACCGAGTTGATGTCCAGCTGCTCGCCGCGTGCGGTGAGTTCAGCCAGGTTGTTACCGTAGTCGTAACCGAAGTAATAGCTCAGCTTGCCCTTTTCGGACGAGGTGTCCTGGGCGAAGGCATTGCCCGTCAGGGCCAGGGCCGCGACGGCGACCGCGATAGAACGCAACTTCATCAAACTTTTCTCCAGGGGTGGTAACTCAGGACGCGTTGGGCCGCCCTGAGGCGACGGGTTAGGATAGCCGCCGCAACGTTGAACCGCCACTAACGACGCAGGCTCTGACCTGACTTCGTTTCAAGAGTTCAACATCACTTTTTTTTAACGTTTTCAGGAGTCCTGCCGTGGCCGACGCCCTTATCGCGATTATGGACGATGGTGCCGTACGCACTGTGACGGTCAACCGCCCGGACAAACTCAACGCCCTGAACCGGGCGACCCTGGAAGCCCTTGACACGGCCTTCGCCGAGGCCGCTGCCGCCCCTGGGGTGCGGGTGGTGGTGCTGACCGGCGCCGGTCCCAAGGCGTTCGTCGCCGGTGCGGACATTGCCGAAATGAACGGCCTGAGCGCGGTTCAGGGTCGTGATTTCTCACTGCTCGGCCAAGGGTTGATGCGCCGCATCGAGCGCATGCCCAAGCCGGTGATCGGCAAGATCAACGGATTTGCGCTGGGCGGCGGCCTGGAACTGGCCATGGCCTGCCACCTCCGGGTGGCCGCGGAGACCGCCAAGGTCGGTCAGCCAGAGATCCATCTGGGCCTGATCCCCGGCTTCGGTGGCAGCCAGCGGCTGCTGCGCCTGTGCGGCCGCGCCGCCGCACTGGAGCTGTGCCTGCTGGGCACCCCGATCACCGCCGCGCGTGCCGCGCAACTGGGCATCGTCAATGAGGTGGTCCCGGCTGCGGAGCTGGATGCCCGCGTCCAGGCTCTGGCGTCGCAATTGGTCTCGGCCGCGCCTCTCGCGCTGCGCGGCATCCTCGATGCGATCCATATCGGCGGCGAATGTTCGCTCGGCGAGGGACTGGAGTACGAGAGCGTGCAGTTCGGCCTGATGTTCGCCACCGAGGACATGCGCGAAGGCACCAGCGCGTTCCTGGCGCGGCGGCCGCCGGTGTTCCAGAACCGCTGAGCCATGTCGCCTTCCGATACCGCTTCGCCGGCGCAGCTGCTGGCACTCGTCCTCGACGATCAATGGGATGCCGCGCTGGCGGCCGGGTTGATGGACTACGTCCCGCAGCCGGGCGACGAAGCGCTGCGGCCCGATCATCCCGATCTTCCACAGCGGCTGCAGCACGCACAGCAGCAATTGCAACGTGCCTGGGCCGCACGCGAGCGCTACCGCCAGCGCCAGCAGCGACTCGCGCGCCGTGCTGCCGAGCGCGATGCACGCCGTGCACCGCCCCCTACACCCGAGATCCAGAAACCCGCCCTGCCCTCGGCCGCTGCCGCGATTCTCGCGCGCGCCAAGGCCAAGGCCGCGGGCCGCACCTCCTGATGGCCACGATGAAGAAAACCGTCGCACGCACCGCGCGCATGCCCAAGGCCGACGTGATCGAAATGTTCACGCGTCTGCGCGAGCTCAACCCGCACCCCAGGACCGAACTGGAGTACAGCTCGCCGTTCGAACTGCTGGTGGCGGTCACGTTGTCGGCGCAGGCCACCGATGTCGGCGTCAACAAGGCCACGCGCAAACTGTTCCCGGTCGCCAATACCCCGCAGGCGATCCTCGCTCTCGGTGAGGACGGCTTGAAGAAGTACATCGCCACCATCGGCCTGTACAACGCGAAAGCGAAGAACGTGATTGCCGCGTGCGCCATGTTGGTCGAACAGCACGGCGGCGAGGTGCCGCGTGATCGTGCTGCACTCGAGGCGCTTCCCGGTGTCGGTCGCAAGACCGCCAATGTCGTGCTCAACACGGCCTTCGGCGAACCGGTGATGGCAGTGGACACGCACATCTTCCGCGTCTCCAACCGCACCGGGCTGGCGCCGGGCAAGGACGTGCGTGCGGTGGAGGATCTGCTGGTCAAGGTGATCCCGGCCGAGTTCCTGCTCGATGCGCATCACTGGCTGATCCTGCATGGCCGTTACGTGTGCAAGGCACGCAAGCCGGACTGCCCGCAATGCGTGATCCGCGACCTGTGCCGTTTCAAGGAAAAGACGGCTGCCTGAACGGGGGCGACGACTGCCATATGGGCGCAACCCGGCGGTCATCTCCAGACGGCATCAATAGCAGCCCCTGACGCCGCTTGGGATACGGGCGATGACGGTTTGTCCGAAACTGTCACATTTACGCAATCTTCACTAATTAGCCTGCGCAGCATCTTCCCACCTGCCTGCAAGGCTCCTTCCATGAAACTGCATCGCCAACTTCTTACTGCGGCCGTGGCGGCTGCGCTGTTCGTTCCGGCCGCTCACGCTGAAGTGGCCATCGATGTGATCGGCGGTTCGGAAATCACGTTCGAGGGCCTGGTCCAGGCCGACGGCAACTGGTTCGACAACGATGTGACCGACCTCAACGGCGGTGATGCCGGCAACGGCAAGAACAGCGAATTCGAGCTGCGCCGCGCCGAGCTGGTGCTCAAGGGCAAGGGCCCGGGCAACGTGGAATGGGTGGTGGGCTACGACGCCAAGGCCGACAAGTTCCTGGACACCAACCTGAAGTACAAGCTGGCCGGCAACGCCAACCACTTCGTGCAGTTCGGCCAGTTCAAGCAGCCCAACAGCCTGGAAGAACTCTCCAGCACCAAGAACAACGACTTCATCTCCAAGGCCGCGGTCACCAATACCTACGCCGTGGCCCGCCGCCTCGGTGGCGCCTACAGCATCGGTGACAACAACTGGTCCGTCACCGCCAGCGGCTTCGGCCGCGAACTGACCCGCAACCTCGCGCACGGCAGCGGCTACGGCGCCCGTGGCACCTGGGCCCCGATCAATGAGAAGGGCCAGGTCCTGCACTTCGGCCTGAGCTATGTGGACTACGACACCGACGCCGACACCCTGCGCGTGCGTGCCCGTCCCAACGCCGACCTGGCCACCGCGCGCCTGGTCGACAGCGGCAACATGGTGGACACCGACCGCGTGAGCACGATCGGCGCCGAAGCGATGTACATCGGCGGCCCGTTCAAGGCCCAGGCCGAGTACTACACCAGCAAGGCCAAGCGGTACTCGCACGACAACTACAGCAGCGACGGTTACTACGTCAGCGGCCTGTGGAACATCAGCGGCGAGACCTGGGGTTACAAGGGCGGCACCCCGACCACCGGCCTGCCGGATGAGCCGGGCCGCGGCATGTGGCAGCTGGGTGCGCGTTACGACCACATGGACCTCAACGACGGCAATCTGTCGGCGAACCCGGTGGCCGGTCGCCCGCCGATCGTCGATGGCGTGCTGGGCGGCAAGATGGACATCTGGACCGTGGGCGTGAACTACTACTGGCGCTCCAACACCAAGTTCGCGCTGAACTACGTGATGGTGGACAGCAAGAAGTACAGCTCGACCGCGCGCACGTTCGTCAACGACGATCCGAACATCCTCGAAGCGCGCCTGCAGTTCTTCTGGTAAGCCCTGCAACACGCGTGTGACACAAAGGCGCAGCTTCGGCTGCGCCTTTTTTCGTGTTCGTCCGCGGGTATGCTGTGCGCCCCTCGCCCCATGGATGGACCGATGCGTATCGCACTCTCGCTGTTGCTGGCCGCCGCGTGCAGTGCCGCCGCCCTGCCCGCCCAAGCCCAGGACTGCCATGACGCCCAGGCGGCAGCGCAGGAGGCCTACACGGTCCGAGCACCCAACGTGCTGCCCGACCGCGCCGGCTACACACGCGACATCGCCGCCAGCGTCTGCCGCCGATGGCCGGCACGCCCGGAGCTGACCTTGGTGGCCACGCCGGTCTGGCGCGACGGCGGCAACAACGACTCCCGCGATGGCGATGTGGAGGTACTGGTGATCGATACCGACACCCTTGCCACGCGCGCATGGGCGGTGCTGCTCGGCGCACTCGACAGCGATGCGATCTTCTTCGATGGCATGCACATTGATACCGCGCGCTACCAGCTTGCGCCGGACACCCTCGCCTTCGGCCTGCGCGTGAAGCGGCGCAATGGCTCCGGGCCCAATCCGTTCAGCGAAGAACAGGTGCATCTGCTGGCGGTGCAGGCAGACACGCTGCGCACGCTCGGCCCAGCGATGGTGCTGCGTCGCTTCCAGGCCGAGTGGGATACCCGCTGCGCCGGCGACTCCATCGACGTGACGCGCACCGTGGCCGTTGGGCCCAAAGGCAGACACGGCTTGGCCGACCTCATCCTGCGCGAGCGACGGGTCACCACGCACAGCTGGATGGACGGTGACAGCTGCCGCGACCAGGACACGTCGGTGGAAGGCGAGCGCCACGTGCTGCGCTTCGACGGCCGCCGCTACGCGGTCCCGGAGGCGCTGCAGCCGTTGTGACACCCCTTCCAGAAGGCGTGTCACGAGGTGGTCATATGACAGACGCTGCGCTGTCATCGAACCGTTATGGAATGAGCACCGGGCGGGACACCCCGCACCTTCATCCATCCCAGGAGCCACCCCGTGATCCACGCCTTCAAGTCGCGCGCCGCCGTTGCCGTCCTCGCCGCGTCGTCCGTGTTCGCCGCCAACGCCGCCGATGTGACCGGCGCGGGCGCCTCGTTCATCTACCCGGTCATGTCCAAGTGGTCGGCCGACTACAGCACCGCGACCGGCAAGAAGGTCAACTACCAGTCCATCGGTTCCGGTGGTGGTATCGCCCAGATCAAGGCGGCGACCGTTGATTTCGGCTCCTCCGATGCCCCGCTGAAGCCGGAAGAACTGGCGGCGGCCGGCCTGGCCCAGTTCCCGTCGGTGATCGGCGGCGTGGTCCCGGTGATCAACGTGGCCGGCATTGCCCCGGGCGCGCTGAAGCTCGATGGCCCGACCCTGGGCAACATTTTCCTGGGCAAGATCAAGACCTGGAACGACCCGGCGATCGCCGCGCTGAACCCGGGCGTGAAGCTGCCCGACGGCAAGATCACCGTCGTGCACCGCTCGGACGGTTCGGGCACCACCTTCAACTTCGTCAACTACCTTTCCAAGGTCAACCCGGAGTGGAAGACCAAGGTCGGTGAAGGCACCTCGGTCCAGTGGCCGGTCGGCATCGGTGGCAAGGGCAACGAAGGCGTTGCCGCGTATGTGAAGCAGATCAAGGGCGGCATCGGCTACGTCGAACTGTCCTACGCGCTGCAGAACAAGATGTCCTACGCTGCGATGAAGAACGCCTCGGGCAAGATCGTGCTGCCGAGCGACACCTCCTTCGCCGCCGCTGCTGCCAGCGCCGACTGGGCCAGCGCGAAGGACTTCTACCTGGTCATGACCAACGCCCCGGGCGCCGATGCGTGGCCGATCACCGCCACCAACTTCATCCTGGTCCGCAAGCAGCCCAAGAACGTCGCCAACGCCAAGGCCACCCAGGAGTTCTTCCGCTGGATCTACAAGAGCGGCGATGCGCAGGCCAAGCAGCTCGACTACGTCCCGCTGCCGGACACCCTGGTCAAGCAGATCGAGACCTACTGGTCGCAGAACCTGAAGTATTGAGGAAGTCACCACCCACGGTGGTGACCTGCCGGTAGGTGCCGACCGTTGGTCGGTACGCGTCGCCCCCGACGCAACCCACCGGACAGTGCAATGGCGCCGGAAGGACCTCTCTCCCCTTCCGGCGCCATCGGGCGCGGACCGCAAGGTTCCGCGCCTTTTTGTTGCCTGCCGCAAAACGCCCGACCCTTGTGCCGCAAGGCTTTGCGTGCGCTCGGTCACGGCGTCATCAAGCTGTAACAAAAACATCATTTCATAGTCGCGTCGCCGGAAAGACCGGCCCTTATCCCGCTATGGAGTGACGCATGAAACTGCACACGGCCAGCATCGCCGCCCTTTCCCTGGCCATCGCGCTGGGTCTTTCCGCCTGCAAGCCGGGCGCTGAAGGCCAGGCCGCCGCGCCGGCCACCGATGCGCCCGCTGCCGCTCCGGCCGCTGGCGATCGCCTGACCGCCGAGATTTCCGGCGCCGGTGCCTCCTTCATTTTCCCGCTGGTGTCCAAGTGGTCGGCCGACTACAACACCGCCACCGGCGCCAAGATCAACTACCAGTCGATCGGTTCTGGTGGCGGCATCGCCCAGATCAAGGCCGGCACCGTTGATTTTGGTTCCTCCGACAAGCCGCTGAGCAGCGAAGAGCTGGCCCAGGCCGGCCTCGGCCAGTTCCCGTCGGCGATCGGTGGCGTGGTGCCGGTGGTCAACATCGACGGTCTGGAAGCCGGCAAGCTGCGCCTGAGCGGCGCCCTGCTGGCCGATATCTTCCTGGGCAAGGTCAAGACCTGGAACGACCCGGCCATCGTCGCCGCCAACCCGGGCGTCAAACTGCCCGACGGCAAGATCACCCTGGTCCACCGTTCGGACGGCTCGGGCACCACGTTCAACTTCTCCAACTACCTGTCCAAGGTCAGCCCGGACTGGAAGAGCAAGGTCGGCGAAGGCACCTCGGTGCAGTGGCCGGACGGCGTGGGTGGCAAGGGCAACGAAGGCGTGGCCTCGTACGTGAAGCAGATCAAGGGCTCGATCGGCTATGTCGAACTGGCCTACGCGCTGCAGAACGGCATGCCGTACGCCTCGATGCAGAACGCCGCCGGCAACTGGGTGCAGCCGAGCGCGGAAACCTTCGCCGCGGCAGCCGCCAGCGCCGACTGGGCCAGCGCCAAGGACTTCAACCTGGTCATCACCAATGCCCCGGGCGACCAGGCATGGCCGATCACCGCCACCAACTTCATGCTGATGCACAAGCAGCCCAAGGATGCCCAGCGCAGCAAGGACACCCTGGCGTTCTTCAAGTGGGCCTTCGAGAAGGGCCAGACCCAGGCCAACGAACTGCACTACGTGCCGCTGCCGGCCGAGCTGGTCACGCAGATCGAAGGGTACTGGGCGGCTGAATTCAAGTGATCCAGACCGGACCCGCGCATTGCGCGGGTCCGGAGTGTGGCGCCATGACACCGTTCTGCCAGGCATGGCCTGGCACTACCCCACCTAATTTTGGGCCCCCGCCTTTCCCATGAATGCCATCGCCCAGCCTGTTCCCGCACCGTCCACCCGCGACCTGCGTGACGCCCGCAATGACAAACTGTTCCGGTGGGTCCTGATCGCCACCGTCATCCTGGTGCTGGTCGCCCTGGCCTGCGCCGCGCTCTCGATGCTGTGGGGCGGCCGCCATGCCCTGCAGGAGCAGGGCCTGAGCTTCTTCTATTCGTCCGAATGGAATCCGGTCGAAAACAAATTCGGCGCCCTCGCGCCCATCTACGGCACCCTGGTCACGGCCCTGATCGCGATGGTCATCGCGGTGCCGGTGAGCTTCGGTATCGCCTTCTTCCTGACCGAGGTCGCCCCGCGCTGGCTGCGTGGCCCGGTCGGTACCGCCATCGAACTGCTGGCCGGTATCCCCTCGATCATCTACGGCATGTGGGGCCTGTTCGTGCTGGTCCCGGTGATGACCGAGTACGTCACCCCGTTCCTCAATGATCACCTGGGCACGCTGCCGATCATCGGCCCGCTGTTCCAGGGTCCGCCGCTGGGCATCGGCGTGCTCACCGCCGGCTTCGTGCTGGCGATCATGGTGATCCCCTTCATCTCCTCGGTGATGCGCGAAGTGTTCCTGACCGTGCCGACCCGCCTGAAGGAATCGGCCTATGCGCTGGGCTCCACCAAGTGGGAAGTGAGCTGGGACATCGTGCTGCCCTACACCCGCTCGGCGGTGATCGGCGGCATCTTCCTCGGCCTCGGCCGTGCCCTGGGTGAAACCATGGCGGTGGCCTTCGTGATCGGCAACAGCGTGCGCCTGTCGCCGTCGCTGCTCGAACCGGGCACCACCATCGCCGCGCTGATCGCCAACGATTTCGGCGAAGCCACCGAGACCTACCGTTCGGCACTGCTGCTGCTCGGCTTCGTGCTGTTCCTGGTGACCTTCGTGGTGCTGGCGATCGCCCGCCTGATGCTGATGCGCCTGGCCCGCAAGGAGGGCAACTGATGTCCACCGCCAACGCCCAACCGCTGTACCTGCGCCGCCGCATCGTCAACGTGGTCGCGCTGCTGATGTCCTGCCTGACCGCACTGTTCGGCCTGTTCTTCCTCGGCTGGATCCTGTGGACGCTGGCCTCCAAGGGCCTGGCCGGCATCAACCTGGATCTGTTCACCAAGATGACCCCACCGCCGATGCAGGAAGGCGGCCTGGCCAATGCCTTCTTCGGCAGCGCGGTGATGTGCGGCCTGGCCATCGCCATCGGCACGCCGCTCGGCGTGCTGGCCGGCACCTGGCTGGCCGAGTACGGCAACTTCCGCAAGACCGGCACGGTGGTCCGCTTCGTCAACGACATCCTGCTCTCGGCGCCGTCGATCGTGCTGGGCCTGTTCGTCTACACCCTGTACGTGATGCAGACCGGCGGCCAGTTCTCGGCCTTCGCCGGTGCGCTCTCGCTGGCCTTCATCGTGCTGCCGGTGGTGGTGCGGACCACGGATGAAATGCTGCGCCTGGTGCCCTCGCAGATGCGCGAAGCGGCGCTGTCGCTGGGCATCCCGCAGTGGAAGGTGACGGTGCAGGTGCTGTACCGCAGCGCCGCCGCCGGCATCGTGACCGGCATCCTGCTGGCGCTGGCCCGCATCTCCGGTGAAACCGCCCCGCTGCTGTTCACCGCCTTCGGCAACCAGTACTGGAACAGCAACGTGTTCCAGCCGATGGCCTCGGTGCCGGTGGTGATGAACCAGTTTGCCGGCAGCCCCTACGAATCCTGGCAGGTGCTGGCCTGGGCCGGCGCGCTGGTGCTGACCGTGTTCGTGCTGCTGGTCAGCCTTTCCGCGCGCGGCATCCTGCTGCGCAACCGTATCTCCCATGACTGACCTTTCCACGGACATCGCCATGAACGATCTCTCCAACGCCGTGCCGATGCAGCGCATCGTGGTCCCGGCTTCGCATGAAAGCCTGCACACCCCGGCGCCGATCAAGCTGGCCGCACGCGGGCTGGATTTCTACTACGACAAGTTCCATGCGCTGAAGGGCATCGACCTGGAGATTCCGGAAAAGCGCGTCACCGCGCTGATCGGTCCCTCCGGCTGCGGCAAGTCCACCCTGCTGCGCATCTTCAACCGCATCTACGCGCTGTACCCCAAGCTGGAAGCCCGGGGTGAAGTGATGCTGGACGGGGAGAACATCCTCTCGCCGAAGTACCCGATGAACCGCCTCCGCAGCAAGGTCGGCATGGTGTTCCAGAAGCCGGTGCCGTTCCCGATGACCATCTTCGAGAACGTGGCCTACGGCATCCGCCACCACGAGAAGCTTTCCAAGTCGGAGATGACCGATCGCGTCGAGCAGGCCCTGCGCCAGGGCGCACTGTGGGACGAGGTGAAGGACAAGCTCAACCAGAGCGCGCTGGGCCTGTCCGGTGGCCAGCAGCAGCGTCTGTGCATCGCCCGCGCCGTGGCCCTGCGCCCGGACGTGCTGCTGCTCGACGAGCCGACCTCCGCGCTGGACCCGATCTCCACCAGCCGCATCGAGCAGCTGGTCGAAGAGCTCAAGCACGATTACACGATCGTGATCGTGACCCACAACATGCAGCAGGCCGCGCGCGTGTCCGATTACACCGCCTTCATGTACCTGGGCGACCTGATCGAGCACGACCGCACCGAAGTGATCTTCTCGCAGCCCAACAAGCAGCAGACCGAGGATTACATCACCGGTCGTTTCGGTTGATCGGTGCTGTTCCCTCACCAAATGTCCCAGCCAGGCACGGCCTGGCTCTACCCGGATTGCAGACCATGAATCTTCCCAACGACCACATCGTCAAGAGCTACGACGAAGAGCAGCAGCGCCTGGTGGCCGAGATCGTGCGGATGGGCGAGATGGCCGTCGCGCAGCTGGAGGCGTCCATGGACGTCATCGAGAAGCGCGACGAGAACGCCGCCCAGCGCATCATCGCCAACGATGAAGCCATCGACCAGCTTGAGCAGCACATCAGCCACGACGTGATGCGCCTGGCGCTGCGCGGGCCGATGGCACGCGACCTGCGCGAGATCCTGGCCGGCCTGCGCATTCCGGCCGACATCGAACGCATCGGCGATTACGCCGCCAACGTGGCCAAGCGCTCGATCGCCCTGAGCAAGGTGCCACCGCTGCCGCAGATCCAGGGGCTGCGCGCCCTGGGCCGACTGGCCGCACAGCAGGTGCGCCGCGCGATCGAGGCCTACCGCGACAACGACGCCGCCGCGGCGCTGGAACTGCGCGACGATGACGCCCGCCTGGACGCGCAGTACACCGCGCTGTTCCGCGAGCTGCTGACGTACATGATGGAAGACCCGCGCAACATCACCCCGTGCACCCACCTGCTGTTCATGGCCAAGAACCTGGAGCGCGTGGGCGACCATGCCACCAACATCGCCGAGAACGTGTGGTTCCTGGTGCATGGCGAGCAGGCGCTGCCGCCGCGCGAGAAGCGCGACGAGACCAGCAGTACCGATCACGTCTGAGCGCGTGCTTCCGAAGTGGAACGCAAAAGCCGCTGCCTTCGGGTGGCGGCTTTTTTTGTGACTGGAAAGTCCTGGCTCGGTGAGGGCGCTGCAGGTGTCTCCGTTCAAGCCTTGACGCGAGCGTCAGGGCCCCGAAGCGGCCGACCCACTTGCCGCTGAGGAATGCGGCACTGCACTTCACGAAACGTTGAATCCTGTGTGAGGATTCGATGAGCCGGGCCGGGCCACCATGGCCGCACCTGCTGCCCCCACGCAGCCATCCCGGGCCCCGGCCCATTCCAAGGAGCGTTACCCGATGAGCACACCCCCCCGTTCGCTGTCCCTGCTGGCGGCCACTGCGCTGGCCGCAGGCCTGGGCGTCACCGCCTCGGCATCCGCCTTGAGCATGACCGAGCTGGCCCAAGGCTACCTGGTGGCTGGCCAGGCGGCGACCAAGGCTGCCGAAGGCAAGTGTGGCGAAGGCAAGTGCGGCGCGCATGGCGACAAGGCCGGCACCAAGGCAGGCGACAAGACCGCGACCACCGGTGCCAAGGCCGCCGAAGGCAAGTGCGGGGAAGGCAAGTGCGGCGCCGACAAGGGCAAGGCTGCCGGCGCCAAGGCAACGACCGCTGGCGACAAGAAGACGGCGGAAGGCAAGTGCGGCGAAGGCAAGTGCGGTGCCAAGCACTGACGCCCTCGCCACTGGCCTGGCCCGGTCGCCGCTGCCTGCGGCGGCGACCGGACTGGGTTTGCGCCGCGCCCTGCTGCAGGACCTGCGTGACGCGCCCGCCGGCGATGTCGACTTCCTCGAATGCGCGCCGGAAAACTGGATTGGTATCGGTGGGCCGGCCGGCGACGCACTCGCCGAACTGTCCACGCGCCACCCGCTGACCTGCCATGGGCTGTCGCTCTCGCTGGGCAGCACCGCGCCGCTGGATACCGTGCTGCTGGAACAGGTAGGACGCTTCCTGGCGCGGCACAACGTGCCGCTGTACAGCGAACACCTGAGCTACTGCAGTGATGAAGGTCACCTCTACGATCTCCTGCCGATCCCCTTCACCGACGAGGCCGTACGCCACACTGCATCACGCATCGCCCGCGTGCAGGACCTGCTGGGCCGGCGCATTGCCGTGGAGAACGTGTCCTACTACCTCGCCCCGGAACCGGCCATGGACGAACTGGCCTTCACCAATGCCGTGCTGGCCGAGGCCGATTGCGATCTGCTGCTGGACGTCAACAACGTCTACGTCAACGCCTGCAACCACGGCTACGACGCCGATGCGTTCATCGCCGGGCTGCCGGCCACCCGCATCGTGTGCCTGCATGTCGCCGGCCATCTGGACGAGGCGCCCGATCTGAAGATCGACACCCATGGCAGCGCGGTGATCGATCCGGTCTGGGACCTGCTCGCCCGCACCTATGCGCGCATCGGTGCACGCCCGACGCTGCTGGAACGTGATTTCAATTTCCCGCCGTATGCCGAACTACGCGGCGAACTGCAGCACATCCGCCAGCTGATGGCCGCCCATGCCGGGAACGGACATGACTGACGCCCCGGCGCGCCTGCACGCACAGCAGAGAGCGTTCACCGCGCATCTGCGCGACCCGGACCATATCGCCGCACCCGAGGGCATGGACCCGCGCCGGCTGGCCATCTACCAGCGGTTGGTCTTCAACACTGTGCTGGGGCTGCTCGGCAACGGTTTCCCGGTATGCGTCCAGCTGCTGGGTGACACGGCGTGGGCCACCCTGGTCCGGCGCTTCCTTGCCGGCCACCCGGCGCAGACGCCGTTGTTCACCGAACTGGCCGCCGAGTTCGTGCAGTGGCTGCACCATCAAGCCGCGCTGCCGCACCCGGCGTTGGCCGAACTGGCCCATTACGAGTGGGTGGAAACGGCCCTCTACCAGTTGGACGCGCAGCCCCTGCCGCCCTCACCGGGCATGGACCCCATGCACGCGTCGCTGCAGCGCTCGCCGCTGGCCTGGCCACTGCTCTATCAGTGGCCGGTGCATCGGCTCGGCGCCGATGACGCGCCTTCCCAGCCGGCCCCCGAGCCGACCGGGCTGCTGGTCCGGCGCGACCCTGATGGCCAGGTCCGCTTCGCCGTGGTCAGCCCCATGGCCGCACGGTTGCTGGAGCAGATCGGCCAGCACCCCGGCAGCACAGGGGCCACTTACCTGCAGCAGCTCGCGCAGACGCACGGCATGGCGGCCGATGCCTTGCGCCTGCCCGGCGCCGCCCTGCTGCGCCAATTCCACGACAACGGCGTGATCGGGCCCGCTGCGCCCGCCACCTGACCCTTCCACACAGGAATCGCATCGATGAAGTCCCCCCCCCTGGTCGCCCTGCGCGACCGGCTGGATCGCCTCGGCCCGTGGTTGGCCCCGCTCGGCCTGCGCCTGCTGATGGGCTGGGAGTATTTCGAGTCCGGCCGTGAAAAACTGCGTGGCCAGAACTGGTTCGAGGACCTGCAGCAGGCCTTCCCGTTTCCGTTCGATCAGCTGCCGGCCACCCTCAACTGGCAGCTGGCCACCTGGTTCGAGCTGGTTGGCGCAGTCTGCCTGCTGCTCGGGCTGGGGACCCGCCTGGCCGCCAGCTGCCTGCTCGTGCTGACCGTGGTCGCCACCGCCGCCGTGCACTGGCCGATGCACTGGGATGGACTGGCCGAGCTGGCGATGGGCTATGTCATCACCGATCAGGGCTTTGGCAACTTCAAACTGCCGCTGCTGTTCCTGGCCATGCTGCTGCCTCTGGCCGTGCAGGGCGCGGGCCCGTTGAGCCTGGATCACCTGCTGCGCCGCGGCCGCGGGCGTCCCCCTGCCCTGGCCTGAGCGCAGGGGGGGTACAGGCCGCTCTGCTAAACTGGTGCGATGACTGACGACCTCCCCCGCTCCGACGCGCCGGCTGCTGCCGACGCACTGCCCGCTGCTGCCCAGCGCTTGATGGCAACCCGCTTCCGCGGCTTCCTGCCGGTGGCGGTGGACGTGGAGACCGGTGGATTCGATTCTGATCGCCACGCCCTGCTGGAGATCGCCGCCGTTCCGATCGAGATGGACGAGAACGGCCTGCTCTATCCCGGCCAGACCGCCAGCGCCCACGTGGTGCCGGCCGAAGGCCTGGAGATCGATCCCAAATCGCTGGAAATCACCGGGATCATCCTGGATCACCCGTTCCGGCTGGCCAAGGTCGAGCGCGATGCGCTGGACCACATCTTTGCCCCGATCCGGGCGGCGATGAAAAAGTACGGTTGCCAGCGCGCGATCCTGGTCGGGCACAACGCCCACTTCGATCTGGGCTTCGTCAATGCGGCCGTCAATCGTACCGGCCACAAGCGCAACCCGTTCCATCCCTTCAGCGTGTTCGACACCGTCACCCTCGGCGGCATCGCCTACGGGCAGACCGTACTGGCACGCGCCGCCACCGCCGCCGGGCTGGGCTGGGATGCCGATGAAGCGCACAGCGCGGTGTACGACACCGAGCAGACCGCCAAACTGTTCTGCAAGGTCGCCAACAGCTGGCCGCGCCCCTGAGCAGCATCACCCGATAGCGGTCCTGTCGCGCCCTTCGCTCTTGGCGCGGTACAGCGCGCGATCGGCGCGCTGGTAGAGCAGCATCGGCGTGCGGTCGGCAGCGTCCAGTTCGACCAGACCGGCGCTGAAGGTGACGTTCAGGCCCGGAATACCGGCCCAGTCCGGATGATCATGGAACAACCCACGCAGGCGCGCGCAGACCTGGGCCGCCTCATCCAGGCGGGTGTCGTTGAGCAGCAGCGCGAATTCCTCGCCACCGGTCCGCGCCGGCATGTCCGAATCGCGGCAGGCCGAGGCCAACAGACGCGCCACTTCCACCAGCACCACGTCGCCCACCGAATGGCTGTGCCGGTCGTTCACTTCCTTGAAGTGATCGATGTCCAGCACCACCAGGCACAACGGGTGGCGGCTGCGCTGCGAACGGGCGAAATCGCGCGCCAGTGCTTCATCGAATGCACGCCGGTTCGGTAGACCGGTCAGCGCATCCTCACGGGCCTGCCGCTCGAACGCCTCGGCCTGCACCGCCAGGCGGTCGGCCAGTTCGGTCTTTTCCTGATTGAGTGCCTGCAGGTTGACCGTCTGGGTCTGCAGATCCAGCGTGGCTTCCTGCACCATCCGCGCCAGCCGCACGTTGCTGGCCTTGTAGCGGTTGATCAGATACCGGTACAGCGCCACCAGCCCAGCCAGCAACAACAGCGCGGCGATCAACTGCACGCTGTGGCGCTGCCACAGGAACGGCTCCACCGTGAATTCCCAGACCGCTTCGCTGTCGCTCCAGACACCACCTGGATGTGCGGCGGAAACGTGCAGCGTGTAGTCGCCCGGCGGCAGGCCGATGAATTCCACGCTGCGCTGCTGGCCACGCTCGACCCAGCCCTTGTCCAGTCCTTCCAGGCGGGTGCGGTAGCGGATGCGCTCGGAAAGCAGGTAACTCAGCCCCACATAGCTCACGCTCAGGCGTCGCCCGCCCGGGATCGTGTTGTGGTCGCTGCCCTGCCAGTGCAGCGGCACGCCATCGACAAGCACGGTCTCGATCACCGCCGGTGGCGCCAGGCGCTCACGGAAACGCTGCAGGCGCAGTGGATCGACGGTGCTCAGCCCGCCGGCCGTGACCACCCAGAAGGTGCCGTCCTGGCGCAGGATTGCCGAGGGGCCGGAACTGCCGTTGGCCTGTGAGTTGGCCATGCCGTCGATCTCGTTGTAATGCTCGACCTCGACCCGTGCGGCACGCCCGTCGGCAACGGCGTTGAGCATGGCCATGTCGGTCCGCAGTACGCCGCGGTTGCTGCTGATCCAGACGTTGCCCACGCGATCGGGAATCAACTGGAAGACCGTATCCACCGGCATGCCCTGCTCCAGGCCGACCCGTGCCAGCTTGCCTTCCTGGTAGCGGTACAGGCCGCGATCGGTGCTGACCCACATCGCATCGCCGATCTGCTGGAAGCCGAACACGCTGCGGCCACCACCCAGTGCCTCCAGATCGATCACCTGCACGCGGTTGCCGCGCAACACGCGGATGCCCTCGATGGTGCCGATCCACAGGGCGCCTTCGGCATCGTGCGCCAGCGCGGTGGTCAGCCCGGTGGGCATGCCGGGAAAGGCCACCGGCTCGGCCTTGTCGGCGACGATGCGGACCACGCCTTTCTGGGTGCCGGCCCAGATCACCCCGTCACGGTCGATGCTGATCGCGCGGATGTTGCCCCCCAACAGGCCGTCGGCGCTGCCGTACGTCCGCCGCGGTTGCCCGTTCTCGCCGACCCGGAAGATGCCATCGCCGAAGGTCCCCACCCACAGATCACCGTCACGGTCCTGGGCCAGGCTCAGCACCGAGGGGCTCTTGCCGACGTTGTTGCGCAGCGGCACCGGACTGAAGTTGCCCTGGGCATCGCGGCGATCAAGCCCGCGCGCACTGCCGATCCAGAGCTGCCGTTGGCGATCCTCGAAGACGGTGCGGACGTAATCACCACTGAGCCCGTCGCGTTCGGTGTAGCTGCTGAACAGGGTTTCGCGCAGGCGATACAGGCCACCGTTGGCGCCTACCCAGATGCTGCCTTCGGCGTCTTCTCGCAGGCTGACCACGCGCCCGCCGGGCAAGGACAGCCCGGCCGGCAACCGCTCCAGCCCGTGCCGGGACAGCCGCAGCAGGCCCTGGTTTTCGGTCCCCAGCCACAGGTCGCCGTGGCGGTCCTGCAGCATGGCCGTGATGTGGGTCGCGCCGGGCAGGCGATGCTGCAGCAAAGGCACGCCATCCTGCATGCGGTAGATGCGCTCGCTGGCCACCACCCACATCACGCCATCCGGCGCACGATAGGGCCAGACCAGCCCACGGCCCAGACCGAAGCTCTCCGGTGCCCGGCGCAGGACCCCGTCGTTGTCGCGCACCACCAGGCCATCCAGGGTGCCGACCCAGACCCGGTCCTGGGCATCCACGACCAGCTTGGTGAAGCTCATCGCCAACGGCACGTCGGCCGGTGGCGCCTGGTAATCGAAGGTACCGTCGGGGCCCAGACTGGCAATCCCCTTGCCTTCGTACAGCAGCCACAGGCGCCCATGGCTGTCCATCTGCATGGCCTGGATCAGCACCTGCGGTGTGTCGGCGCGGTGTTCCCACACCTGCCAGCGGCCATCCGCCCCCCGGCGGGTCACGTTGCCGCGCGAATCACTGATCCACAAGCCGCCACTGCGGTCCACCAGCAACGCCCCGACCCCGTTGTCGCGCAGGCCCGGGGTGGTGCTGCGGTCGAACACGGTGAAGTCCAGGCCGTTGTACCGGACCAGCCCCTCCCAGGTCGCAAACCACAGGTGCCCTTCGGGCGTCTGCGCGATATCACGCAGGGAGTTGTGCGGCAGCCCGTTGCGCGAGGTCCAGACGTCGATGGCGTAATCGCGCAGCGGCGGCGGCCCATCCTGCGCCGACAGCGACCATGGCAGCGCGCACAGCAGCAACAGCCACAGCGCTGCGGCCTGCAGCGTTGGCATGCCCAAGAACTTCACGTGTGCCGGCCGCCACCGGATCCTGCCCCCCCGATCGCTCATCCGTATGGATCAACCTTGGGCAGGCGCCGTGTGCATGGGGGGAACGGCCGTGCACCAGCGCGATGGCTGGCAGAGTCGTACGCTCTCATGGGGGAGACGCTGGAAAGAGATGCCCATAGTAGGCAAATCCTTTCGGTTTGGGGGACCGGCGTCAGCCCCCGCGTGGCCCCGCCGCCGCCCGCGCCGGCGCCGCCCAGCGGACGATCGCTTCCAGCCCGCCCTGCGGATGGTTGCGCAGGTGCAGCGTCGCGCCGTCCTTTTCGGCCAATGCCCGGGCGATGGTCAGCCCCAGCCCGGCACCACCGGTCTGGCGCGAGCGCGAGGTCTCCAGCCGCACGAACGGGTCGAACACCGCTTCCAGTTCGTCCTCGGCCAGGCCGGGGCCGCTGTCGCGGATGCGCACCTCCACGTCCTGCCCGGCCTGCTCCACCCGCACGCGTGCGCTCTGGCCATACATCACCGCGTTGTCGACCAGGTTGGAGAACAGGCGGTGCATCGCCAAGGGGCGCAGCATCAGCACCGCCCCGCTGGGCTGCTCGAAATGGACATCGGCGCCGGCTTCGGCGGCATCTTCGACGATGCTCTCCAGCAGCGAATCCAGGTCCAGCGCGGCACGTTGTTCAGCGCTCTCGGCGCTGCGGGCCAGCTCCAGACCTTCACGGATCAGCGCCTGCATCGCGCCGAGATCGGCGATCAGGCGTTCACGCAAGGTCTCATCGGTGACGTTCTCCAGCCGCAACCGCAAGCGCGTCACCGGTGTCTGCAGATCATGGGTGATCGCCGCCAGCATCTGGGTGCGCTCACCAAGGTGGCGCTGCAGCCGCTTCTGCATGGCGTTGAACGCCTCCGCGGCCCGGCGGACCTCGAACGGACCGGTCACGGGCATCGGGGCGCCCTGCAGGTCATCGCCCAGCGCGGCGGCGGCATCGGCCAACCGCTGCAGCGGGGCGCTGGCCATCCGCGCCACGATGTAGGCCAGGATCGCGATCGCCACGACCAGCAAGGTCAGGAACAACGGGTCCACGGCGAGCACACCATTGTGCGCGACGGCGGGGGAATCCAGCGCCAGCCGCAGCGGTGTGCCATCGGTCAGCTGCAGCGTGACCACGCGGCACTTGGGTGGGATGAAGGCCGGGTCGCGCTCACGCGGCGGGTGCCGCATCTTTTCTTTGTCGCGCGGTGGCGGCGGCAGCAGCTCCGGCAGCCGCGGCAGGCAGGAGCGGAAGGAGGTGAAAGCCACCTGGCTGCTCGCCACCGGGCCGGGCCGGTCATCGAGGATCTCCATCAGCGCGGCATCGGGTCGGCCGATGCGTGCCCCCTCCGGCAGCTGCCGCACACTCGGCCCGCCACTGGTGAGCAGCCGCTGGCGCAGCTCCGGATTGCCGTCCAGCAGATTCACGAACCCCTGCAGGCGGTCGGCGATGCGGTTGAGGTTCTGCCGCTCGAACTCCTGCTGGCGCTTGGTACTGGCCAGCATGGTCGCGCCGATCGCGGCCACGCTCATGCCCAGCAGCAGGATGACGAACAGTCGCCCCACCATCGAGGAAAAGAAGTGGCGCAGGCGTTTCATTCCAGGGTGACTGCCGCCGCAAGCACATAGCCTTCGTTGCGCACGGTTTTGATCAGGCCATCGCTGCCGCCATCATCGGCCAGCTTGTTGCGCAGCCGGCTGACCTGCAGATCGATGGCGCGATCCTGCGATTCGTAGTTGCGGCCGCTGCTCAGCGAGACCAGCTGTTCGCGCGACAGCACCTTGTTGGCATGCCCGACGAACACCCGCAGCAGCCGGAATTCGGCGCCGGACAAAACCACCACGCGCCCATCGGGATCGACCAGATGGCGGTGTTCGAGATCGAATATCCAACTGGAGAAGCGCGCACGGCGGATCGCCAGCGGCTCCAGGTTGGCTGGCAACGCCTCGGTGCGGCGCAGCACGTTGCGGATGCGGGCGAGGAGCTCGCGCGGTTCGAACGGCTTGGCCAGATAGTCGTCGGCGCCCATCTCCAGGCCGAGCACGCGATCGATCGGCTCGCTGCGCGCGGTCAACATGATCACCGGTGTGCTCGAGCGCGCACGAAGATCCCGGCACAGGGTCAGGCCGTCTTCACGCGGCAGGTTGAGGTCGAGCACGATCAGGTCGACGTGTTCGCGCTCCAACAGCTGGCGCATGCCCTGGCCATCGCTGGCGGTGCTCACCAGGTAGCCGGCGCGGCCCAGCTGCTCGGCGAGCAGCTGGCGGATATCGTTGTCGTCATCGACGATCAGCAGTCTGTGCATGCTGTTGGCAGTCTCCATGCGGTGATCATCCCCTGTCGGGAGCTGAACCGCATCTCCTGGTTTGCGTACGTCTGTTTCAAAGGGTGATGCAGATACACAACGAAACGTGTTGAGCACCGCAGGGATACATCTTGGTACACGGCGAGCATTGAGCCGGCAATGAACGATCTTCACAATGCTGACAACGCCGATGCACCGGCCTGCCGAGTTGACGATCATCGTGAAGCCCCGTTTGCCCAGAACCCGCCGTGCTCGCCTCCTGCTGCTGCTCGTGGTGCTCGTCCTGATCGCCGCGATTGTGGCATGGATGCTGCGCAAGCCGGCCGCACCCACCCTGGCGACCTCGCCGGTCAGCCGTGGCGATATCGAACAGACGGTGGAAGCCACCGGTGTTATCGATGCCTACAAGCTGGTCAGCGTGGGTGCGCAGGCCTCCGGTCAGATCAAATCGCTGAAGGTCCAGCTCGGCGATAGCGTCAAGGAAGGCGACCTGATCGCCGAGATCGACGCCACCACCCAGCAGAACCAGGTGCTCAACGCCCAGGCCTCGCTGGACCAGGTCAAGGCGCAGCGCGCGGTGCAGCAGGCCAGCCTGCGTGAAGCCGAGCTCGAGTTCGCGCGCCAGCAGCAGATGCTCGCCGCCGAGGCCACCTCGCGCGCCGAGTTCGATGCGGCCGATGCCAAGCTCAAGACCGCGCGCGCCCAGATCCAGTCCTTCGATGCACAGATCACCGGCCGCGAAACCGAACTGGGCACCGCCCGCGCCAACCTGGCCTACACCCGCATCACCGCGCCGATGGACGGCACCGTGGTGGCGGTGGTCGCCGAAGAGGGCCGTACCGTCAACGCCAACCAGACCGCACCGACCATCGTGATGCTGGCCCGTCTGGACCTGGTCACGGTCAATGCGGAAGTCTCCGAAGCGGACGTGGTCAAGATCAAGGCCGGCATGCCGGTGTACTTCACCACGCTGGGCGAGCCGGACCGCAAGTTCCACGCCACGCTGCGCCAGATCAACCCGGCACCGGCCTCGATCGCCAATGACAGCTCGAGCAGCTCCAGCTCGTCCAGCTCCAGCTCCAGCACCGCGGTCTACTACAACGCGCTGTTCGACGTGGAAAACCCGGACGGCACGCTGCGCATCGACATGACCGCGCAGGTCTCGGTGATGCTCAAGCAGGCCAAGGACGTGCTGATCATCCCGGCCGTTGCGCTCGGCCCGAAGACCCGTGACGGGCAGTACATGGTGCGCGTGGCCGATGCCGATGGCATGCCCACGCCGCGCAAGGTCAAGATCGGCATCAACAACGGCGCCACTGCCGAAGTGCTGTCCGGCCTGGCAGAAGGCGACAAGGTCATCGTGGGCGAAGGCGGCGGCGCGCAGGGCGCCGGCGGCGGCAACCGCGGCGGCGGCGTGCGGATCAGCGGCCCCGGCATGGGTGGGCCGCGCCGATGAGCAGCGCCTCGACGGGCACGCCGCTGCTGCGGCTGCGCGACCTGCGCCGGGAGTTCCCGGCAGGCGATGAAACGATCGCTGTGCTGCGCGACGTCAATCTGGACATCGCGGCCGGCGAGATGGTCGCCATCGTTGGCCAGTCCGGCTCGGGCAAGTCCACGCTGATGAACATCCTCGGCTGCCTGGACCGGCCGACGCGCGGCAGTTACCAGGTGGCCGGCCGCGAGACCGGCCGCATGGAGCCGGACGAACTGGCCGAGCTGCGCCGCGAACACTTCGGCTTCATTTTCCAGCGCTACCACCTGCTCGGCGATCTGGATGCGCGCGGCAACGTGGCCGTACCGGCGGTGTATGCGGGCAGCCCCGGCCCGGTGCGTACCGCGCGGGCCGAACAGCTGCTGCAGCGGCTCGGCCTGGGCGACCGCATGAACCACAAACCTGGCCAGCTCTCCGGTGGCCAGCAGCAGCGCGTGTCCATTGCGCGGGCGCTGATGAACGGTGGCGAGGTGATCCTTGCCGATGAGCCGACCGGCGCACTGGACACCAAATCCGGCGAAGAGGTGATGGGCATCCTCGGCGAGCTGCATGCCGAGGGCCACACCATCATCATCGTCACCCACGACATGAGCGTGGCCGAACACGCCCAGCGCATCATCGAGATCCGCGACGGTGAGATCATCGCCGACCGCATCAATCCGAAGGCGCCGAGCTACCGCGCGCAGCGCCAGCCGACCGTGGCTGCCGGCAAGGGCCACAGCTGGCGGGCCGCGCGGGATCGTTTCACCGAAGCCTTCCGCATGGCCCTGCTGGCGATGAATGCCCACCGCCTGCGCACCTTCCTGACCATGCTCGGCATCATCATCGGCATCGCCTCGGTGGTCTCGGTGGTGGCGATGGGCAATGGCTCGCAGCAGCAGATCCTGCAGAACATCAGCGCGCTGGGCACCAACACGATCGACGTGTATCCCGGCCGCGGTTTCGGCGACATGCGCTCGGCCCGGGTACAGACCCTCAAGGCCAGCGACGCCGATGCGCTGGGGCGGCAGAGCTACATCGACAGCGCCACGCCCAGCGTGTCGTCTTCGGTAACCGCGCGCTATCGCAATCAATCGGCCACCGCACAGGTCAACGGCGTGGGCGAGCAGTTCTTCCGGGTCAAGGGCGTGACCCTGATCGCCGGCAGCTTCTTCGATACCGATGCGGTGCGCAGCCTGGCCCAGGTGGCGATCATCGATGAGAACACCCGCACCCAGTTCTTTCCCAACGGCGAAGACCCGGTGGGCCAGGTGATCCTGCTCGGCAACGTGCCGGTGCGCGTGGTCGGCGTGGCCCAGCGGCAGAGCTTCGGCTTTGGTGGCAGTACCAGCTTGAGCGTGTGGGTGCCGTACACCACGGTGATGTCGCGCATGCTCGGCCAGAGCCATGTGTCCAGCATCACCGTGCGCGTGGATGACGCCACCCCGATGGATGCCGCACAGGCGGCCATCTCCAAGCTGCTGATCATGCGCCACGGCACCGAGGACTTCTTCCTCAGCAACAGTGCCGAGATCCGTCAGACCATCGAGCAGACCACCCGCACCATGACCCTGCTGATCAGCGCCATCGCCGCGATCGCGCTGCTGGTCGGCGGCATCGGCGTGATGAACATCATGCTGGTCTCGGTGACCGAGCGCACCCGCGAGATCGGCGTGCGCATGGCCGTCGGCGCGCGGCAGAGCGATATCCGCCAGCAGTTCCTGATCGAGGCGGTGCTGGTGTGTCTGCTCGGCGGCCTGCTCGGCGTCGGCCTGTCCCTGGTGGTCGGCTGGCTGTTCGGCAAATTCGCGCCGGACTTCCAGATGCTGTTCTCGACCGCATCCATCGTGGCCGCCTTTGCCTGCTCCAGCCTGATCGGCGTGGCGTTCGGCTTCCTTCCGGCGCGCAATGCCGCCCAACTTGATCCCGTGGAGGCGCTGGCGCGCGAATGAAGATTTCTCCTGCTCTGCTGCACCCCGCTTCGCTGCGTCCACTGGTCCTGGCCTGCGTGACCGCACTGGCCTTGTCGGCCTGTGTCAGCACCGGCCGCTACCCGATCGATGCACCGGCGGTCCCGGCCACCTACGGCCGTGGCGATGCCGCCTTGAACACCCCCACCGAAGCGGTGACCGAACAACCGCATGCGGCGACGGCCGATGTCCGCAGCGATGCCTGGTGGACCCAGTTTGGTGACCCCGGCCTGGACCGCGTGATTGATCGCGCCCTGGCCGCCAATACGGACCTGGCCTCGGCCGGGCTGGCCGTGCAGCGCGCGCGCCTGCAGGCCGGTCTGGCCGACAACGCGCTGTGGCCGCAGCCCTCGGGCAGCGTCAGCAGCAGCGGCAATCGCCCCATCGACCAGAGCGCGGACTGGAACCGCGGCAGCTCGGCCGGCGTGTCCCTGCAATGGGAGATCGACCTGTGGGGGCGCCTGCGCACTCAACGCGACATCGCCCAGTGGGAAGCCCAGGCCAGCCAGGAAGACCTGCAGAACACCGCGCTGCTGGTGATCAGCGACGTGGCCACGCAGTACTGGACGCTGGCCTTCCTCAACCAGTCCATTGCCGCCGGCCAGGCCAACCTGGAGCGCCTGCAGCGCACCCGCGAGCTGGTCCAGGCGCGCTTCGATGCCGGTGCGGTCTCGCGCCTGGAAGTGCGCCAGGCGGCCCAGAGCCTGGAGGCCCAGCGCGCCGCGCAGAGTGCACTGGAGCAGCAGCGCGTCGCCGCGCGCAATGCGCTGACGGTGCTGCTGGATGGGCAGCCGCTGGCACTGGCCGATGAGCCGCAGCAGCTGGCGCGGGCGGGCAGCCCGGTGGTTGCCGAAGGCCTGCCGGCCGATCTGCTCGGCCGCCGTCCGGACCTGCGCGCCGCCGAACTGCGCCTGCGCAACAGCCTGAAGACCATCAAGGTCACCGCTACCCAGTACTACCCGGCATTGAGCCTGACCGGCAGCGTCGGCACCGGCGCCACCTCGCTCTCCGACGTGCTGAAGAATCCGGTCGCCACCTTGGGGGCGGGGCTGTCGCTGCCGTTCCTCAATGTGCGCCAGGCCCAGTTGAACACCCGCCTGGCCGGCACCGATTACCAGATCGCCGCCAACGGCTTCCGCCGCACGCTGTACACCGCGCTGTCGGAAGTGGACAACGCCCTGTCGGCGCGCACCCAGTTCGCCACGCAGGTGGCGGCCTCGCAGGCGTCCTACGACGAAGCGGTGGAGATCGAGCGGATGTATGAAGTGCGCTACCGGGTCGGCGCCACCGACCTGCGCACCTGGCTGGAAGCGCAGCAGACCCGGCGCGATGCCGAGCTGTCACTGGCCTCCGTGCGCCAGCGGCAGTTGATCAACGATGTGACATTGTTCAAGGCGCTGGGGGGAAGCGCGGGCTGATGCACCACGTAGAGCCGACCGTTGGTCGGCTATCGATGCACCACGTAGAGCCGACCGTTGGTCGGCTATCGATGCACCACGTAGAGCCGACCGTTGGTCGGCTATCGATGCACCACGTAGAGCCGACCGTTGGTCGGCTATCGATGCACCACGTAGAGCCGACCGTTGGTCGGCTATCGATGCACCACGTAGAGCCGACCGTTGGTCGGCTATCGATGCACCACGTAGAGCCGACCGTTGGTCGGCTATCGAT
>NZ_JBDJOA010000019.1:0-42306 GCF_039674765.1 Stenotrophomonas sp. TWI273 | reverse complement strand
TGGGGGGGCCGGTCCGCGCGGTTTTCTACATGCCGGCCCCCCCCCCCCCCGGGCGCCTCTACCGCGGGCGTCGTTGCTCTGGAGGCCGACCAACGGTCGGCTCTACCCGGTTTGGGCGAGCCGGCCGGCACCCGTCCGGTCGGGTTACTTTGCTTTGAGCACGACCTTCGTGCTGATCGCGGTCTCGTTCGGAATGGTCTTGGTATCGGCCCAGTCGCCGCCGCCCACGCCGAAGTCCAGGCGCTTGACCGTGGCCTTGCCGGCCAGCACGGGCTGCGCGCCCGGGGTCCAGGTGAAGGTCAGGGTGACCGGCTTGCTCACGCCGCGCAGTTCCAGCGTGCCGTCGGCGGCGTACTGGTTGTTGCCCAGCGAGCGGAACTTGGTGGCGCTGTACTTGGCCTGGGCGAACTTGCCCACGTTGAAGAAGTCCGCGCCCTGCAGGGTCGAATCGCGGTCGCTGTTGCCGCTCTTGGCGCTGGCCAGCGGAATGGTCACTTCCAGCTTGGCATCGTCCAGCTTGGCCGGATCGAAGCTGATCCGGGTATCGAAGCCCGGGAAGGTGCCGGTGAACACTTCGCCGTCGTACTTGGTGGCGAAGGCCAGTACCGAGCCAGGCGCCTGCACGTAATCGGCGGCCAGGACCGGGGCGGTGGCCAGCAGGCCGGCCAGGGCGGCGGCGACCGCGGCGGGGGAGGTGAGCTTGATGTTCATGGTCAATCCTTCTGGGGGGAGGCAAGCCAGCGCTGCGGGAGCATGCGCGCAAGCGTGGCATCGCGTTGGTAAAAATGGTGATAAAGCGCGGCACCGGCATGGGCCAGGACCACGGCGATCAGCAGCCAGAAGCCCCACTCATGGATGGCGTGCGAGATCTGGGTGACGCGTTCGTCCGGTGGGCTCAGCTTCGGCACGTCGACCAGGCCGAACCAGCGGAACGGGCGCAGGCCGCTGGCCGAGTCGTACAGCCAGCCCGACAGCGGAATGCCGAACATCAGCACGTACAGCAGCCAATGCGTGGCCGAGGCGATGCGCTCCTGCCAGGTCGGCGTGCCTGGGACCGGATGGGGTGCGCCGGCGTACAGGCGCCACAGCAGGCGGGTCACGACCAGCGCCAGCACGGTGATGCCGATCGATTTGTGCATGGTGTAGACCCAGAAGTACTTCGGGGTCTTGGGCAGTTCGCCCATGGTCAGCCCGACGATGCCGAGGGCGAGGATCAGCACGGCGATCAGCCAGTGCAGGGTCTGGCTGACACCGCCCCAGCGGGTCGGCGTGTTCTTGGCGGTCATGGCGTGGTCTCCTGGACCGGCTGTGGGGTATCTGAGTCGATTGGCGCGGCCGGAGTTCCCGGCGCATCGGTGGGCGCGGCATCGGCAGGATCGCCGGCGTTGCGATCACGCACGGCTTCGGCCTCGATCCGCAGCTGCACCTCATCGCCGATCATCGAGGCCCAGCCATCCACGCCGAAGGCACTGCGGCTGAGCGTGGCGGTGGCCGAGAAGCCGGCGGTACGGCGGAACGGCGGCAGTGGATGGCGCTTGAGCGCATTGAGGGTGACGGCCAGCGTGACCTCGCGGGTCACCCCCCGTACGGTGAGCTGGCCGGTAACGTTGGCGTGGGTCGGATCGATGGGCTCGACATGCGTGGAGACGAACCGCGCCTGGGGGAAGCGCTCACCGTCGAGCAGGTTGCGCGCCAGCGTGGCGGTGTTCCATTTGTCATCGCCCAGGTCCAGCCGCTGGATCGGTACGCTGACCTCCAGGCGTGCCGTGCGCCAGTCGTCCGGGTCGAATACCAGCACGCCTTCGCTGCCGGACACGGTGCCCAGCGCATGGGAGAAGCCGGCATGCTCCACCGCGAACAGCACGCGGGTATGCACCGGATCGATGCGGTAGCTGTCGGGGGCGGCAGTGGCGAGCAGCGGGGTGGCGGCCAGCAGCAGGGAAAGTTTCAGGCGCTTGAGCACGGCGCAGCCTCCATCAGGGTCTGGGGCGATCATACGCACAGCCACGTCATCGGATGCAGCGTCATGGCTGCAACAGATCGTGGTGCGGCGGACAACAGCGCCGCCCGCCTGTGCTGTCTCGCTCGCCCAGGGCGGAAACAGCCCGTTCCATCCACGGCAGCCGACTCAGAATGCGGACACCGTCCTGATCGCTGTGTGACAATCCGCACCAACAGGGAGACCGGATCGATGAGCACGCGCCGCTGGGGTGCAGGCATCGTGCTGTTGGGGCTGTGGTTGTGCGCAGTGCCGCCAGTGTTGGAAGCCGCAGGGACATCGGCAGAAACGCCACGCTTGCGCCGTCTGGGCGCGGCCGAGGGCATGCCGTCGCGCATGGTGCTGGCGCTGGCCCAGGATCGCCAGGGCTATATCTGGGCCGGTACCGACGATGGCCTGGCCCGCGTGGACGGCGTTGGCCTGCGGGTGTGGCGGCATGATCCGGACGCGCCCGGCTCGCTGCCCGGCAACGAAGTGGAAACCCTGCTCATCGATCCACAGGACCGGGTCTGGGTGGGCAGCAATGGGGTTGGCCTGAGCATGCTCGGCCCCGACCGCAGCGCGTTCGCGCGGTTCCCCGAGCTCAATGCCGCGTGCGAGGGCCAGTTCTGGTCGCTGGCCTATGCCGCCCAATCGCTGTGGATCGGCACCAACCAGCACGGCATCTGCCGCCGCAGCGAGGACGGCACGCTGGTCAGGTACCAAGCCGCGCCGGACGATCCGCGCAGCCTTCCCGACAACACCATCTACAGTCTGTTGGCCGATCCGCAAGGGCGTGTCTGGGTAGGCACTTCCAATGGCGTTGCCCGTTGGGATGGCGATCGCTTCACCCGGATCGCGCCGGCCCTGCTCGGTGGAAAAAGCGTGTTCCGCCTCACCCGTGAGCCTGATGGCACGGTCTGGGCGGGCACCGAAGGTGGGCTGTTCCAGATCGGTGCCGATGATCAGGTCCGGCCCGCACCCTGGACGCTCAGTGCCGATGTGCGTGCGGCCACGGTCATCCATGACCGCAATGGCGGCTATTGGCTGGGCACGGCTGATGGCCTGTACCGCGGCGATGCGAGTGCGGTGCGGCTGCTCGCCGGCGACGCCGGCAGTGGCTTCCTGACCGCGCGCAGCGGCGTGCTGGACATGCTGCAGGACCACGAAGGTGGACTGTGGGTGGCGATGTTGACCCAGGGGCTGGCGTATCTGCCGCCAGACTGGAAGCGCTTCTCCAGCTGGTACCAGCTCGACGGCAAGCCATTGGACAGCGCCTATCTGCTCGGCGCGGCAGCGCTGGGCGATACGTATTACATCTCCGGTGCGCACGGTCTCTATACGCTGGATGCGCAGGGCCAGCTGCGCCAGATCGCTGACGACAAACAGATCGGCGTGGGCGCGGCGTGGTCGCTGCTGCCGCGCGAAGATGGTGCGGTGTGGATCGGACGCGCCGGTCGATTGAGCCTCTATCAACCCGCCACGCGCACGCTGCGCGAGTGGAAGATCGGTGGCGGGGCGGACGTGCGCCAACGCATCGATCTGATCCGTCAGGCGCCGAATGGCGACCTGTGGCTGTCGATCATGAACTTCGGCATCCAGCGTCGGGATGCCCAGGGCAACGTGCTGGACACCATCCGCAATGACCAGCACCGTGGGCTGACCGAGAACCCGGTTGAACAGATGGTGTTCGATCCGCGTGGGCAGCTGTGGGTGATGGGCGACAGCATGGGCTTGATGCGGTGGCGCAATGGCCGCTTCGAGCAGGTGCCGGGCGTTTCCCGCGGCAGCATCTACGATGCGGCCTGGACCGGCCCGGATGAACTGTGGCTGGCACGCCAGGGCGCGCTGGAGCGCTATCGCTGGGATGGCCTGAGCATGAGCCTGCGCGAACGTGTCGGCGCTGCCCAGGGCCTGCCTGCTGTGTCGATGGGCGGGCTGGCGCTGGGCAGGCACGGGCAGGTCTGGGCAACCACCCCGCGTGGGTTGATCTGCTGGCAGGGCGCCGAGCGTCGGCTGCGCTTGTATGGCGAACGCGATGGGCTGCCGGATGTGGAGTTCAGCAACCGCCCGCCGGTGCAGGCACGCGACGGTCGTGTCCTGGCAGTGACCGCGACCGGGTTGGTCGGCTTCGATCCGGATGCGGCGGACATGCTGTTGCCGCCATCGCAGCTGGTGATCGACAGCGTGCAGGTCCGCCGCGACGATGCCGAAGGGCAGCAGATGCTGCCGACGCAGGCACCGATCGTGCTGGGGCCGCAGGACCGCGATCTGATCGTGTCCGCGCGTCTGCTTTCATTCGCCAACCCGCACGGCAACCGCTATCGCTACCGGGTGTCCGGCTATGACCAGAACTGGGTGATGCAGGCGGCCGACGGCGAACGCCTGCTCTCGCGCCTGCCCGCCGGGCACTATCGCATCGAGGTGCAGGCCGCGACTTCGCAGGGCGCGTGGACGCCGCCCAGCACGCTGGATCTGGAGGTGCGTCCGCCATGGTGGCGCAGTGGCTGGGCGATCGTGGGCTATGCGCTGCTGGGCCTGATCGGGATCGCCGCGCTGGCGTACGTGGCACGTGCGCGCCTGCGCCGTCGCCAGCAATGGCAGCTGACGGTGCACAAACAACAGTTGGCCGAGCAGGCGTCACAGGCCAAGAGCCGGTTCTTGGCCACGCTGGGGCATGAAGTGCGCACGCCGATGACCGGTGTGCTGGGCATGAGCGAACTGCTGCTGTCCACCTCGCTGGATGACGTGCAGCGCGGCTACGCCGGCTCGATCCAGCATGCCGGCAAACACCTGCTGCGGCTGGTCAACGACGCGCTGGATCTGGCCCGCATCGAGGCTGGGCGACTGGAACTGGATCTGCGGCCGTTCGATCTGATGTCGTTGCTGGACCAGGTCGAGGCCTTGATGGAACCGATGGCCCATCATCGCGGCCTGGCCTTCGAGCGCAGCTTCAACCTGCCCGGTCCGGTGCAGGTCAGTGGCGACGAGATGCGCGTGCGCCAGATCCTGATGAACCTGCTCGGCAACGCGATCAAGTTCACCGAGCATGGCCATGTGGGCCTTGGCGTCGAGCTGCTCGACGGCGGGCGCGCGATCATCTTCGAGGTCTCCGATACGGGGCCGGGCATCAACCAGGACCAGCAGGAGCGGTTGTTCCACCGCTTCGAACAGGCCGATGGCCCTCGCACCGCATCGCGTTATGGCGGCAGCGGCCTGGGCCTGGCGATCTGCCAGGAACTGGCGGTGGCGATGGGCGGCCACATCCGGATCGACAGCCGGCTGGGCGATGGCGCCCGCTTCTCCGTTGAACTGCCGCTGCCGTGGACCGTGCAGTCGGCTGCGGCGTCGGGTGAAACCGGCCTGGAGACGCGCACGCAGCTGCCGCCCCTGCGCATCCTGCTGGTGGAGGACGATGCCACCGTGGCCGATGTGATCGCCGGGCTGCTGCGCACCCGTGGGCATGACGTGGTGCATGTGCTGCACGGCTTGGCGGCATTGTCCGAAGTCGCTGCGGGGAGCTTCGATGTCGGGTTGCTCGATCTGGATCTGCCGGCGCTGGATGGTATTGCCATTGCCGGACAGCTGCGCGCAATGGGCTATGAGCTTCCTTTGATCGCGGTGACCGCACGCTCGGATGCCTACGCCGAGCAGCAGGTGCGGGCGGCCGGATTCAACGGTTTCCTGCGCAAGCCGGTGACCGGTGACATGCTGATCGATGCGATCGTGCTGGCCCGCGCCGGGAAGTCGCCGCGACACTGATCAGCCGAGGCGCTGTGCGCATCGGTGCGATCAATGCCATTCCTCGAAGTTTCTTTTTTGATCTGAAATTTCATTGATCGGACTGTGACCGGGTCCAGATCCTGCCAGCCCTCTTCGCGTGGCTTCGACATACCGTGCTGTTCATGCCGGAGAGCAAGGTCGGGGTACGCGTGGGGGGAGGCCGATCCGCACCGATGGGCAATCGCTGGGCTGCGGTGATGCTGGCTCTCGTGCTCTGGCTGCCGGTCCCTGTTCTGGCCGGCGATCCCGTCACGGCGCCCTGGCCCCGGCCGCTGGGCCCTGCAGACGCGCTGCCGACTGCGGCGCTGCGTGCGGTCGTGGAAGACCACGACGGCTATCTGTGGTTCGCCAGCGACGATGGACTGCTGCGCTTTGATGGTCATCGTTTCAGCGCGTGGCGAAGGGAGCAGGGGCTGCCGGATGTGGACGTGCGCGCGCTGCATCTCGATGCGCAGAACCAGCTCTGGCTGGCGACCGCCTCGCAGGGCCTGCTGACGCTGTCTGCTGATCGCCGCGTGATCCAGAGCATGCCGGGCAATGGCGCGGTGGTCCTGCCCCGCATCGGCGTCGAGCAGATCGCCAGCACCCCCGACGGTGTGGTGTGGGTGGGTACCCTCGACGATGGCCTGTTCGCACGGCAGCCTGACGGCCGTTGGCAACGCGTGCCGTTGCAGCTGCACGGTGGCCCCGTGCGCCGGGTGACTGCCCTGATCACCGACCACCAGGGACGGCTCTGGATCGGGACGCCGGCGGGGGCACTGCGGCGTGAGGAACATCGTTTCATCCAGGTACCGCTGCACGATGACCAGCACGTTGACGTGCACGTGCTCTGGCCCGATCCGGACGGCGGGGTGTGGGTGCGCACATCGCGGGGCGTCCACCGGTGGCGCGACGGCGCGGTGCATCGGATGCCGGAGGACACGGAGATGCCGGTGCTGCGCAGTACCGCGGGCGACCTCTGGAGCGCCGGCGCAAGCGGACTGCGACTTCACGCGCGCGGGCAGACGTCGCAGCCGGTGCCGCTGCGTGGATACTCCGGGGCCGTGATGAGCACTGCCGTGGTCAGCCAGGCGATGGAGGACCGGGTCGGCGGTCTGTGGTGGCTCGGCCGCGGCGAGGGCCTGTGGCACCTGCCGGCGCGGTGGCGCCAGTTCACGCTGCTGGCGGCCGCCCGTGACGGTTGGCCCGGACTCGATGGCGACCACGTGCTGGCCCTGGCGCCCGCCGATGGCAGGCGGGTGTGGATCGCCAGCGACCACGGGCGCCTGCAGCGCGTGGACACGGTGAGCGGGCGTAGTGACCTGGGTCTCGACTACCGCCCCGATCACCTGCGTGCGGGCACCGTGGCGATCGCCGAAGACCGTCGCGGTCAGGTATGGGTGGCCAGTGGCAACACGTTGTCGCGCTACCTGCCGGGCAGCGGTGGGCGCCGTCACTGGTTGTTGGGCGTGGACGGCGATGCGGGGAGGGTCGATCTGCAGGCCTGCGGCGACGGATCGTTGTGGCTCGGCCGTGCCGACCGTATCCAGCGACGCGATGCCGACGGTGTGCTGCAGTTGTCCGCCGCGCCGCACACCCTCGGGTTGGTGCCACCGAGCCACGGCCCCCAGTTGCTGTGCGATGACAATGGCCTGTTGTGGGCAACCGACCGCAGCGGCATCAAACGCTGGCTGCCGGCACAGGGACGTTTCGCCGCCGTCGAGGGAGCGCCGCGCGGTGAAGCCGGGGCGATCGCCCGCGGCGAGGATGGCCACTACTGGATCAGCAGCCTCGGGGTACTGCGCCGCTACCGCTGGGATGGCCAGCAGCTGCGCAAGACCCACAGCTTCGGCCCCACGCACGGGTACCCGCGTCTGCTGGCACGCGCACTGGTGGTCGACGCAGCGGGCATTGCATGGGCAGGCGATGCACGTGGCCTGATCCGGGTTGACCCGCATGGCGGCGGCGTACGTCAGTTCGGCGGCGATGAGGGGCTGCCGGCCCAGGGCGTGCTGCCGCACGGTCTGGTGCGCGCCGCCGAGGGTCGGCTCGCCGCAGCGGTCAGCGAAGGCGGGCTGTTGCTGATCGATCCGGCCGGTGTCGCGGGCCCTGAACGCGCGCCGGGCCTGGTCATCCATGCGATCACCGCTCGCCGTGGCAAGGCGCAGATCACGCTGCCGGTCGGCGCCGGCCCGGTGCCGCTCACCGGCGCTGATCGGCACGTGCGCGTTGCCGCGCGGCTGCTCAGTGGCGGTGCGCCGTCGCACATGCAGTATCGGTTCCGGCTGCAGGATCACGAGGCCCAGTGGCAGGAAAGTGATGCCACCGGCCTGCGCGTGTTCGAGCGTCTGCCGGTGGGGCTGCAGACGCTGGAGGTGCAGGCCCGGCAGGCAAACGGCCGGTGGTCGCCGGTGCGCCGGGTGACATTGCAGGTGGCCCCGGCATGGTGGCAGGCGCCGCCGGCCCGGTGGGCAGCCACGGCCGCCGGGCTGGGCGCGGTGTGGCTCTGGGGATGGCGCTTGCACGTACGCCGCGGTCGACAGCGGCGCTGGCGCTGGCTGCGCGCCCGGCAGGGGCATGCCGAGCGCGCATCCGTGCAGCGCACCCGCTTCCTGACCATGCTGGGGACCCGCATCCGGGTGCCGATGACCGCGGTGCTGGGATGGAGCGAACTGCTGCTGCGCTTACCGCTTCCGCCACCCCAGCGCAGCCGGGTCAGCAGCCTGCACTACGCCGGCGAACACCTGCTGCGGCTGATGGATGACGCGCTGGACATGGCAAGCATCGAATCGGGGGAACTGCAGTTGCAGCCTGCACCGTTCGTGCTGCAGCAGATGATCGAAGCGCTGCACGCGCTGCTGCTGCCGGTGGCGCAGGGCAAGGCGCTTGCGCTGGAGTGGCACAGCACGCTGCCGGCCTCGGCGTGTGTCATCGGCGATGCGCGTCGCCTGCGCCAGATCCTGCTCAACCTGCTCGGCAACGCGCTGAAGTTCACCGCACGGGGAACGGTACGGCTGGAGGCGCACGGCGTAAGCGATGGCCAAGGGGTCGTGCTGCGGGTGTGCGATACCGGGCCGGGCATGACGCCGGCGCAGTGCCAGCGCCTGT
The DNA here is from genome assembly GCF_039674765.1 of Stenotrophomonas sp. TWI273. Lineage (NCBI taxonomy): Bacteria > Pseudomonadati > Pseudomonadota > Gammaproteobacteria > Lysobacterales > Lysobacteraceae > Stenotrophomonas > Stenotrophomonas sp. TWI273. The sequence goes on along the minus strand of NZ_JBDJOA010000019.1, from coordinate 33,458 downwards.
TCCAGCGTTTCGAACAGGCCGATGGCGCGCGGACCGCGGCCCGTTACGGCGGCAGTGGGCTGGGATTGTCGATCTCACGCGATCTGGCGGTGGCCATGGGCGGCGATATCACCGTGACCAGCGTTCCCGGCCAGGGCACCTGTTTCCAGGTGGCGCTGCCATTGCCGCGCGGTGAGCTCCCCACCGCCATCGTGGCATCGTGTGCGCCGCCGGGACCGGCTGCGGCCGGCGCACTGCGGGTGCTGGTGGTCTGTCCGTCAGCGGTCGTTGCCGAAGTGCTGCTGGCCATGCTGGCCTCTCTGGGCCATCTGCCCGTGCACTTTTCTGGCGCGGATGCATTGCCGCCCACCGCCGCGGACGGCGCGGGTTGGGACGTCATCGTGGTCGATCCAGCCCTTTGGATCGATGGCGAACGCGTGGGGGCACGCCTGTCGCGGAGGTGGCCGGGGGTGCCACGGGTTGCGCTGTCTGCGCGCGCGGATGCCGTTGCGCAGCGCGAGGCGATCGCGGCCGGCTTCGAGCTGTTCCTGCGCCTGCCGGTGAGCCGGGCGGCGTTGGGCGATGGGCTGGCCAGATGCCGGCGCAGCGCATGAGCGGCCTGCCGCACCCATGGCGCCGGTGCGGACGGTGGGGGCTGCTGTTCTGGCTGCTGCAGGCGTTTCCGGTGCTGGCGCTGTCCAGCCATGGCATACGGATGACGACAGTCGACGGATTGCCGTCCAACGTGGTGCATCAGATCGTGGAGGACCGCAAGGGCTATCTCTGGTTCGCGACCGGCGACGGCCTGGCGCGCTATGACGGCAGCGGGTTCCGGATCTGGCGGATGGAACACGGTCTGGCCGACAACGTGGTGCGCAGCCTGGCCCTCGATGGCCGTGACCAGCTATGGATCGGCACCGGCAACGGTTATCTGCAGCGTCTTTCGTCGGACCGCCAACAGTTCGCCCGGTGGGCGGGGCCGCCGGCACCCACCGTGGCGGCCAGCCCGATTCTGGCGATCCAGCCCATGGACGATGGCAGCGTCTGGTTTGGTACCCGCGATGCCGGTCTGTTCCGGCTCGACCGCGATCACCTCCTGCGTCAGCACCTGCCGGCCGCTGGCGGTGGTGGTTTGCCGTCGGCACGGGTGGAGTGGCTCGTGTCCGATCCGCACGGCGGCCTGTGGATCGGCAGTGCCGCCGGGCTGGCGAGATGGCAGCACGATCGGTTCCAGACGCCTGCGATGCTGGGGGCTTCCACGCGGCCGGTGACCGCGCTCGGCCTGGATTCGCAGGGGCGGTTGCATTCCAGCACGGCCGAGGGGTCGCGGGTGCGGCAGCTGCCGTCCTTGCAACCCGTTGCCGGGCACCGCACACCGGCCCGTTGGCTCGGGGCGGCGTGGCGCGGCGGGGACTGGTTCGGCGATGGCGACCAGGTGTGGTGGCAGGATCAGCACGGCCGGAACCACCACGCACTCCAACTGCCCCGGCCGCACGGGCGCGATGTGTCGCGCATCGGGCGGGTGTTCGAGGATCGGCAGGGGCGGGTCTGGTTGTCGGGAAGTCGCCAGGGCGTGTGGCGACTCGGCGCCCAGTGGCGGCACCTGGAGCGTTTTGCCGCACCGGCGGGACCCATCTCCGCTGCGGCAGGCAGCCTGGCCCCGACGGCAGATGGCCACGCATGGTGGGCACGCGGCGGCACACTCGCCCGTCTCTCGCCGGAGCAGGGCTTCTCCCACACGCGGTGGTCCTATGCACAGGATCCAGCCCGTGCCGATCGCCACGTGGTGGTTGAAGATCCGCAGGGCGTGGTGTGGGTCTTCGCGGCGCCGTGGCTGACCCGGTTCGATCCGTCGCGCCGGCGTCGGCAGCGCTGGCAGGTGGGGTCGGCCGGTGTGTCGTCGGGGACGTCGACGCAGGCCGCATTGCTGGCCTGTGGCGATCGGGTGTGGCTCGCCGGCAATGGCCGCGTGGAGCAGCGTTCGGGCGATGGCAGAGTCCTGGCCAGTGCTGCCTACGAGGCGGCGGGCCTGCGTCCGGGCGTAGCGGGGTTCGCGCTCCAGTGCAGCCCCGGCGGAGAGGTATGGCTGGGGGATGGCGAGGGTCTCAAACAGTGGCACGTGGCCGCCAGCCGTTTTCTCCCGGTGCCGGGCAGCGGGCGGCGGGAGATCGGCGCGCTGCATCTGGGCACCGATGGGTGGCTCTGGGCGGCCGATGCGGAAGGATGGTCGGCCTACCAGCATGCGCCTGGCCGCCCGCCTCACAGCCGGCGGGTTGACGCGGGGCAGGGAATACCAGCCGCATTGCCACGCGGATTGACCGACGCCCAGGATGGTGCGCTATGGGCCACTACGGCGCGCGGGGTGGTGCGTCTTGCCCCGGATCGCGGCAGTGCGCGGCTGTACACCGCCGATGATGGCCTGCCGATGATGGTGTTCGATAACGGACTGGTTGCTGCCGGAGCGCATCTGCTCGCCATGGAGGCCAAAGGCGACGTGCTCGTATTGCATCCGGCGGGCATGGTCGACGCCACGACGCCGGCCTCGCTGGTGATCGACCAGGTGAAGGTGCGCCGACAGCGGCGCTGGGTCGAGCTGCCTTCCACCGATCCGCTGCAGCTCAACGCCGATGATCGCGACATCCAGTTGTCGGCGCGCCTGCTGAGCGGCCGACCCGATGGGGTGACGGGGTATCGATTCCGGCTGCGGGGCGAAGACCCCGAATGGGTCCGCGCCGGGCGACGCGGCACGCGCGGCTTCCCCCGTCTGCCGGCCGGTGAGCATGTACTGGAATTCCAGGCACGTGACGTGGATGGGCAATGGTCGGCCCTGCAGCAGGTGCACCTGCATGTGGCCTACAACGGGTGGGCGCATCCCGGGGCGTGGGTGTTGCTGTGGCTGCTCGCCGCCAGTGCGGGCACGGTGCTGGTGTGGGCGCTGAGGCAGCGGCGGCAGCGCGCGCTCGCCTGGCGGGCCGCCACGCGTCGCCAGGCACGGGCCGAGCAGTCCGCGCAGGCCAAGGCGCGCTACATGGCCACGCTTGGGCATGAAGTCCGGACACCACTCACCGGTGTGCTTGGCATGAGCGAACTGCTGTTGACCACGCCGCTACCAGCCGGCGCGCACGAACAAGTGCTGCATATCCAGCAGGGCGGGCGTGCATTGCTGCAGGTGGTGGACGAGGCGTTGGAGATGGCCAGGCTGCAGGCCGGCAAGGTGACGCTGCATCCGCGGGGCTTTGCCATCGGGCCGTGGTGGGACGAGGTACACGCCGCCGTGGCCGGTGGTCTGGAGGCGGGGGGCTGCCGCCTCGCGTTGGCCCCGCCAGTGCAGCCCGGCGCCAGCGTCGTGGGCGACCCGGACCGGTTGCGGCAAGCCGTGGCACTGCTCGCGTGCGGGTTGGCAGAGCAGATCGGGGCAGTGCGGTTGACCCTGCGCATCGGCTGGCGGCCAGGCCGCAGTGGCCTGCTGATGGATGTGCTCGCCGAACCGGGGGCCTGTCCGTCTCCAGCGACGTTGCAGGTGCGCGAGGCGCTGGCCGATGTCGATGTACTGATCGGCGCGATGCACGGGCACGTGAGCGTGGTGCGGCTGCCTGATCACCGCTGGCAGGCCACGCTGAGTGTCCCGCTGGAAGGCTGCCAGCCGATCGAGCCCCACGCGGCGGTACCGCAGGGCGACGCGCTCGATGCCCTGCAGGTCATGCTGGTGGAAGATGATCCCCTGGTGGCCGAGGTGGTCGGCGCACTGCTGCGGCTGCGCGGTCACACCGTCGTCCATGCCGCGCACGCGCTGGCGGCACTGACCGCGCTGGCCCGCCCCGGCACACAGCTGATGCTGTTGGACCTGGACCTGCCGGGCATGGACGGGCTGTCATTGCTGCGCCTGCTGCGTCAGCAGGGCCAACGCCTGCCGGTACTGGTGCTCACGGCGCGACGGGAGCCGGACCTGGAGATGCAGGTCATCGCCGCAGGGGCGGACGGTGTAGTGCACAAGCCGCTGCAGGGCGATGTGCTGCACACGGCGATACAACGGCTCGCCTTGCCGCGCGTGGATCGTGCCGGCGCAGGGAACGGTTTACTATGCGGGGCGTTGCCCGACGACCGGGGTGGTCGGGGGTGACAGGCCCGTTCCGGGCGACGGCAGTGAATCGAGGGACAGACCCGGGAGAGCCATTGGTGTTGCGTGTGCTGTGGCCGTTGCTGATCGGCCTGTGTGTGCTCTGGCCGGCGCTTGCGTCGGCCCAGCCGGTACCGCCGACGCCGCGGCAGCTCACCGTGTTCGATGGCCTGCCATCCAACACCGTCAATCGCATGGCCGAGGATCGCTACGGCTATCTGTGGATTGCCACCAATGATGGCCTGGCCCGTTACGACGGCCGCAACTACCGCATCTGGCGTGCCGAGGACGGCCTGCGCGACAACCACGTCTGGAGCGTGCACGTGGATGCGCGCAATCAGCTGTGGATCGGCACGGAGAACGCCGGCCTGGCGATGATGTCGGCCGATCGCCGCGAGATCCGCTTCTACGATCGCGACAGCCATCCGGAAATCGGCAGCAACACGATCTGGAGCGTGGCGTCCACCCCGGACGGTGCGATCTGGTTCGGCACTTACCAGGGCGGCCTGCACCGGCTGGAGCGTGATGGCACGCTGACCCGCTTCATGCCCGAGCCGGGCAACCCGCGCAGCCTGCCGGCGGCATCGGTCGGCAATCTGGCCACCACCCTGGATGGCACCTTGTGGATCGGATCCAAAGCCGGCCTGGCGCGCTGGACCGGACACGATTTCGAACCGGTGCCCAGTGCCCAGTTGTCGGCGCGCGTCATCAATGGACTCACCGCCGAGCCCGATGGCAGCCTGTGGATCAGCAGCAATGTCGGGGTGGCGGTGCGCCGCCCGGATGGCCGCTTCGAACCGGCTCCCTGGGCCGTTGCCGATGGCGATCAGATCCTGGGCATGATGTTGCGCGACGAGCAGGGCGGGTATTGGCTGGACACCCGCTCGGGCCTGGGCCGTGCGATGGACGGTCAGTTCCAGCAGGTGCCACTGTACAGCGCGATCGCGCGCGGGCAGGTGCGGCCGAACTGGACCGGCGCTTACGAAGATCGCGAGGGCGGCATCTGGCTGGCCAGCACCAACGGCGGCCTGTGGCATCTGCTGCCGCGATGGTGGCAGTTCTCGGTGCTGTCGCGCCTGGAAGATGACCCGGCCTCGCTGCGCAATGCGTATGTGCTGGGCATGGGCGCAGCCGCCGACGGCGGCGTGTGGACGGTGGGTACGCATGGTGCCCTGGACAAGTTCGACCCGGTCAGCGGGAAGATCGAACAGCACCGGACCTGGGTGGACGGCACGCAATGGCTGCAGTCGGTGCTGGAGGATCCGCGCGGCCAGGTCTGGATCGGATCCTGGGACGCGCTGCTGCGCTATGACCCCCGGCAGAAGCGGATGCGGCGCTGGGGGCGCGACGCGGCGGTGGACGCCACGATGGAGGGCGCGATCGAATCATTGGCGTTGTGCGACGGGCAGCGCCTGTGGACGGCCTCGGCCAACGGGCTTCAGCAGCGCGATCTCGATGGACGCGTCCTGCATCGCGTCGCGCTCGGCCACGCCGGATTGAGCGCTGGCCAGAACGCGCTCGATATCCGGTGCGGTCCCCAGGACCGCCTGTGGGTGGCCACCGGGCGGGGGCTGCTGCAGTGGGTCGCGGCGCGCTCGCGTTTCGAGCCGCTGCCGGGTGGCCCCGCGGCGAGCGTGCATGCGATGGCGCTGGCCGGCGATGACAGTGTCTGGCTTTCCGAGGAAGGCAAGCTCTCGCACTACGGCTGGCAGGGCGATCGGTTGACCCTGCAGGAGGTGATCGGCAGCAGTGCCGGCTACCCCGCGATCACCGCCACCGGCCTGGTGGTGGACCGGCAGGGCGTGGTCTGGGCAGCAAATGCTCGCGGCCTGGTGCGTGTCGATCCGGAGGCGGGCAGCGTGCGCCAATACGGCGTACATGATGGCCTGCCCAGCCAGGAATTTCGCCGCCGCACGCTGACGCTGACCCCGAGTGGTCGGATCGTGGGTGGCACGCCTGCCGGGGTGGTGGTATTCGACCCGGCACAGGTCAAGCCGGCGACGCGACGCGCGCCCCTGGTGATCGAGCGGGTCGAGGTGCGTCGTGGCGAGCGTGTCCTGGACCTGACCCATGCGGTTCCGCTGGACATCGCCGACGGCGACCGCGATCTGCGGATCGTCGCGCGGCTGCTGTCCTTCGCCGATTCCACCTCGAACAACTACCGTTACCGGCTGGCCGGCTACGACCCGGATTGGGTGGAAGTGGGGCCCGGTGGCGAACGCCTGTTCTCGCGCCTGCCGCCGGGCCGCTACCGGCTGGAAATCCAGGCCCGTTCGGCCGACCACATCTGGTCGCGGGTGCAGGTGCTGGAGTTCCGGGTGTTGCCGCCGTGGTGGCGCAGCCTGTCGGGCCTGTTGCTGCTGACCTCGGCCGTGTTGCTGCTGCTCAGTCTGTTCGCCTGGTTGTACCGGCGCCGGCTGCAGCGCCGGCATGCGTACCAGTTGGCACTGCAGAAGCAGGAGCTGGCCGAGCAGGCTTCGATGGCCAAGACCCGTTTCCTGGCGAACCTGGGCCATGAGGTGCGCACGCCGATGACCGGGGTGCTGGGCATGAGCGAGCTGCTCTTGTCCTCGCCATTGAACCCCCAACAGCGCGGCTACACCGAGTCGATCCGCCACGCAGGCGAGCACCTGCTGCATCTGGTCAACGACGCGCTGGACCTGGCCCGGATCGAGTCGGGGCGCCTGGAACTGCAGGCGCAGCCGTTCCAGCTGCAGCGACCGATCGACGACGTCTGCGCGTTGATGGCCGCGCTGGCCGGGCAGAAGGGGCTGCGGTTCGTGGTCGACAACACCTTGCCGGCCGGCACCCGCACGGTCGGTGACGAGCTGCGCGTGCGCCAGATCCTGCTGAACCTGCTGGGCAACGCGGTCAAGTTCACCAGCCACGGCGAAGTACGGTTGACGTTGCGCGCGATCACGGCCGGCCGCGGGTTGCACATCGAGGTATCCGATACCGGGCCGGGCATCAGCACCGATCAACAGGAGCGACTGTTCCGCCGCTTCGAGCAGGCCGATGGCGCCCGCACCGCCGCGCAGTACGGGGGCAGCGGGCTGGGTCTGGCGATCTGCCGCGAGCTGGCACTGGCGATGCAGGGGCAGATCGGCGTGCAGAGCCAGCTCGGCGTGGGAACGCGTTTCACGGTGACCCTGCCGTTGCCCCTGGAGCAGGGAACGACCGGCGCGCCGGGCGCGGCCGAGGGCGAGCAGTGGGTATTGCCGCCGCTGCGCATCCTGCTGGTGGAGGACGATCTGACCGTGGCCGAAGTGGTCAGTGGCCTGCTATCGGCGCGTGGCCACCAGGTGGTCCATGCCGAGCACGCATTGGCGGCGCTGCGCGAGGTCAGCGAGGCACCGTTCGAGGTGGTGTTGATGGATCTGGATCTGCCAGGACTGGGCGGCATCGCCTTGGCTGAGCACCTGCGCAGCCAAGGGTTCGAGATGCCGCTGATCGCGGTCACGGCGCGCACCGATCCATCGATCGAGCAGCAGGCCCGCGACGCAGGCTTCGATGCCTTCCTGCGCAAGCCGGTCACCGGCGATCTGCTGGTGGAGGCGATCGCGCGCGTATTGCACGCCACCCGGTAGCAGCGGACCGGTGGTCCGCTGACGGTGCGTGCCCGCCGTTACTCGGCGACTTCCTCAACGTCGCGTGGCGAGGGCCGCGTGTCCGGCAGTTGCCAGAAGATCAGTGTGGAGGTCAGGGTGATGGCGCCGACGCAGACGAAGGTGGCGTGCAGCGCAGCCGTCGCGCCATGCGAAGCATCGAGATGATTGAACGCGGCGAGCAGGCTGCCGGCAGCGGCGGCACCAAAGCCGGTTGCGAGCATCATCACCATCGAAAGAAGACTGTTGCCGGCACTGGCGAAGTCGCGGTCCAGATCGCGCAGGGTCACGGTGTTCATCACGGTGAACTGAAGTGAATTGACGGCACCGAACAGGGCCAGCTGGATGATGCGGATCCACAGCGGCTGGCCGGGCGTCATGAAGATGAAACTGGCCATCGCCAGGCCGACCAGCACGGTATTGACCATGAGCACGCGGCGATAGCCGAAGCGCTCGACGAGCTTGACCGCGTACCGCTTGGAGACCATGCCTGCCGCGGCGACCGGGATCATCAACAGGCCGGCATTCATCGGGCTCATGCCCATGCCGACCTGCAACAGCAGTGGAATCAGCAGCGGCATGGCGCTGCTGCCGATACGTGAGAACAGGTTGCCGAGGATGCCGATGCGGTAGCTGGGCACGTGGAACAGCGCGAGCGAGAACAGCGGCGCCGTGGAGTTGGCGGCGTGCAGCCAGTAACCGACGAGGGCGGCCAGGCCGGCGACGGTCATGAGCATGACCAGTGCATGCGGGGTGGCCATGCCGGAGATGCCGTCCAGCGCGAGGGACAGTACGACCATGCCGAAGGCCAGCATGAGGTAGCCGGCGATGTCGAAGCGTGTGCGGTGTTCGGCGTAGTGGTCCGGCATGATCTTCATCGCCGCGACGTAGCCGATGATGCCGATCGGCAGGTTGATCAGGAACACCCAGTGCCAGGAGGCGACTTCGACGAGCCAGCCACCCAGGGTGGGGCCGATCAGCGGGCCGATCAGGGCGGGGATGGCGATGAAACTCATGGCGCGAAGGAATTCTTCGCGGGACACCGAGCGCATGACGGCCAGGCGGCCGACCGGCAACAGCATGGCACCACCGATGCCCTGCAGGACGCGGGCGCCGACGAGCTGGTGCAGGGTCTGGGCGAGCGCGCAGGCGAGCGAGCCGAGGGTGAACAGGATGATCGCGACAAGGAAGGTGCGTCGTGTGCCGAAGCGGTCGGCGATCCAGCCGGAGGCAGGGATGAAGGTGGCGACGGCCAGGGCGTAGCTGAAGACGACCGACTGCATCTGCAGCGGGCTTTCGCCGAGGCTGCGGGCCATGGCAGGCAATGCGGTGTTGACGATGGTGGAGTCCAGCATCTGCATGAAGATGGCCAGCGATACGAGCCACAACAGGGGCCGGATCGAGGCGTAGCTGCTGGTCGTCATGGTGCGGGCCTTCGTCAACGAGGGCGATATGATCGCCGATGTGGGATCAGGGTGTGGTCAAGAGCCGAAGCCGAAGCCGAAGCATCGGCTCGGTCGGTGTCGCGGAGAGGGTGCGGCACGGGTGGGTTGGCGGGACACGCCGTAAATCCGTCCATGGAGGCTCATGTCGCGCCATCCATGGCGCTCATGGTCCCGCCAACCCACCCGTGCCACACCCATGACCGTTGTCTGGCTGTCGGGGGAAGAGCGGACATGCAGGAAACCAGTCGCTCGTCTGGAATGGATGTAATGCCGGGACTGACATGGGTAGATCCACGCCATGCGTGGATGGCCGCGCGCAGCGCGGCAATGATTGGCACCCATCGCCTGCGGACGGCACGTGTGGTGCGTCTCGAGGGTGGAAACGAGCGCACGCGTCCTGGATGCAGAACGCGTGCGTCGTCGGCCAAGCCAGGGTAGTGCCGGCCGCTGTCCGGCTACCTGCCGATGGCGATCAGCGTCGGCTCAAGCGGTGTACAGCTTCCACCAGCACCTGGACATGGTCGGGATTCATGTCGGGCGACATGCCGTGGCCAAGGTTGAAGACGTGGCCTTCGCGCGAGCCGCCGTTGCCTTGGGCGTAGCTGTCGAGCACCTGGCCGGCGGCGCGTTCGATGGCGGCGGGATTGCCGTACAGGGTGGTGGGGTCGAGGTTGCCCTGCAGGGCGACGCGGCCGCCGGTGCGGGCGACGGCGTCGGCGAGGTCCAGCGTCCAGTCGACACCGAGGGCATCCGCGCCGGTGTCGGCGAGGGCGCCGAGATGCAGGCCGGTGCCTTTGCCGAACAGGATCAGCGGGGTGCGTTCGGCACCCTCACCGCGTTCGAGTTCCTGGGCGATGCGGGTCAGGTAGCGCAGGGAGAATTCGCGGTACATGGTGGGGCTGAGTACGCCGCCCCAGGTGTCGAACACCTGCAGGACCTGCGCGCCGGCCGCGCGCTGGGCGGCAAGGTAGGCGATCACCGCGTCGGTGACGACCGAGAGCAGCTGGTGCAGGGCGGCCGGTTCGTTCAGGGCCATCGCCTTGATGCGGGCGAAGTCCTTGCTGCCGCCGCCTTCGACCATGTAGCAGGCCAGCGTCCACGGGCTGCCGGAGAAGCCGATCAAGGGCACGCTGCCATCGAGTTCGCGGCGGATCACGCGGACGGCGTCCATCACGTAGCGCAGTTCGGTTTCCATGTCCGGCACGGCCAGCTTGGCGATGGCGGCCGCATCGCGGACGGGGTGGCGGAACTTCGGGCCTTCGCCTTCGACGAAGCACAGCTCCAGGCCCATCGCGTCGGGGATGGTGAGGATGTCCGAGAACAGGATGGCGGCATCGAGGTCGAAGCGGCGCAGCGGCTGCAGGGTGACTTCGCAGGCGATGTCCGGGTTCTTGGCCATCGCCAGGAAACTGCCGGCCTTGGCGCGGGTGGCGCGGTACTCGGGCAGGTAACGGCCGGCCTGGCGCATCAGCCAGACGGGGGTGCAGTCCACCGGTTCGCGGCGCAGGGCGTGCAGCAGGCGATCATGGCGGGAGGGGCTGGTCACGGAACGCTTCCTTGGGATCTGGTGGCGCGGGGCCGAAGGGGGGTATGGCGGTAGGGCGATGGCGGTGCGATGGCCGCTCAGGGCGGCGGATCACCGCTGGTGTAGGTCACTTCGTAGCCGCGATGCAGGTGCGCGTCGCGCGCCTTCTCGAACGCGGCCAGCGCCAGGTCTTGCTGCAGATGCAGCTCGCGCCGCAGTTGCCCGCGCCCGCCGATCGGGCCAGATTCGAGCAGCAGCTCCCAGCCGCCGAACAGGTCCGGTTGCAGGGTGAGCTGGAGATAGCGGGCCGGATCGGCACCGCGGGCGTGTTGGTGCAGGAAGACGCGCATGCCCCGATTGTAGCCGTGAACGCCGGAGGTGGCCGTCAGCGTCGGGGCAGGTGCGGCGGAAGGTCGCAGGCTCAGCCGGCGGCGAGCACGCGCAGCACGTCGGCCTCGTCGACATCGGCGACCACTTCGGCCCGGCCGATCCCACGCCACAGCACCAGGCGCAGGCGGCCGGCGACGTTCTTCTTGTCCAGCCGCATCCGGGCCAGCAGCGCCTCAGGCTGCAGGCCGGCAGGAATGGCCACCGGCAGTTCGTAGCGCAGCAGCAGCTCGCGCAGCTGGTCGGTGTCGGCGTCCTCGCTCATGCCCAGCCGGGCCGACAGGCGTGCGGCCAGGACCATGCCGACCGCGACGGCTTCGCCGTGGTTGAGGTTGTCGTTGCCCGGTGCGCCGTAGCCCTGTTCGGTTTCGATCGCGTGGCCGAACGTGTGGCCCAGGTTGAGCAGGGCACGCTCGCCTTTTTCCAGCGGATCGCGCGCCACGATCTCGGCCTTGTGCTCGCAGCTGCGCGCGATGGCCTGGGCCAGCGCGGTGTCGTCGCCGGCCAGCAGCGCGGCGTGTTCGGCCTGCAGCCACTGGAAAAACAACGGGTCGCGGATCGCACCGTATTTGATCACCTCGGCCAGGCCGGCACGCAGCTCACGCGGCGGCAGGGTACGCAGGGCGGCGGTATCGGCGATCACGGCGCGCGGCGGGTGGAAGGCACCGACCAGGTTCTTGCCTTCGGGAATGTCCACTGCGGTCTTGCCCCCGACCGAGGAGTCGACCATCGCCAGCAGTGACGTCGGCAACTGCACGCAGTCCACGCCGCGCATCCAGCAGGCGGCTGCGAAGCCGGCCAGGTCGCCAGCGACGCCGCCACCGAGGGCCATCACGCAGGCATCTCGGGTGGCGCCGAGGGCGGCCAGTGCGGTGATCGCATCGCCGAAGTGGGCCAAGGTCTTGGAGGCTTCGCCGGCCGGCAGCACCAGCGCACCGATCAGCAGATCCGGGCGCGCGGCCAGCAGCGCCGACTTCACTCCGGCCAGATACAGTGGGGCGACCGAGGAATCGCTGAGCAGCAGCACATGGCGGCCGCGCACGTGGCGGGCCAGCAGCTCCCCGTGGCCGAGCAGGCCCGGGCCGATGTGGATGGTGTAGGGGGTGTCGCCGCTGACGGCAACGGTACGCGGGGAGGGGGTCATTCGGGTGTTTCCTGTCGCTGCCACTGCGCGGCCAGGCGCAGCACCAGCTGCGCGGTGGCCTCGGCGGGCGTGTAGAGATCGGTATCCAGGGTGAGATCGGCCAGGCCCTGGTAGAGCGGGTCGCGGGCAGCGGCCATGTCGTGCAGGACCTGTTCGCGGTCCGGCCGCTGCAGCAGCGGGCGGCCGCGGTCACGGGCCAGCCGCTCCAGCTGGGCTGGCACGCTGACCCGCAGGTAGACCACGAAACCCCGGCGTGCGATCGCGGCGCGGTTGTCCGGATCCAGCACCGCGCCACCGCCGGTGGAGACCAGTTGGCCGTGGCCGTCCAGCAGGGCGTGCAGGACCTGGCGCTCGTGCTGGCGGAAGCCGGCCTCCCCGGAGTGTTCGAAGATCGCCGGAATGCTGGCGCCGGTGCTGTCCACGATGGCCTGGTCGGCGTCCACGAAGTCCAGCGTGAAGCGCTCGGCCAGCCGGCGCCCGATGCAGGTTTTGCCGGCGCCCATCGGGCCAATCAGGATGAGGTTCGGCGCGGGATTCATTACCCTCGATCCTAACATCTCCGTGCCATCGCCTTTACGTGCCGGCCCCCATGGTGGGCCGGCGCGGACTCTCCCGCGCGCCACCGGAGTGCCCCATGTCCGTCGCCAAAATCATCGAGATCAACGCGTCCTCCAAGACCAGCGTCGAGGACGCGGTACGCAGCGGCCTGAAGAAGGTGGCCGAGACGGTCAAGGGCATCCAGGGCGCCTGGATCAATGAAACCAAGGTCGTCACCGATGGCGAGGGCAACATCACCGAATGGCGGGTGAATCTGCGGGTGACCTTCCTGGTCGGCTGAGTGCTGCGTTTCCGTCGATGCCGCGGTCAGCGCGGCGCGACGATCCGGCGCTGTTCGTCCAGTGCGATCACCGTATCGGCCAGCGCCGGCAACGTACGCAGCGCCTGCCGGCTGACCCGTTCGTAGTACTGCACGAAGCGCTCCAGCTGGGCGCGGCTCATGCTGCTGCGGTCGGGTTGGGCGGCCTGCAGGTTCTGCTCCTGCTGCCAGCGCCAGCGCGGGATCACCGAGAAGTCCGGCGGCTGGAGGAACCACAGCCGGTCGCAACGCTGCCACAGCGCGGGGTAGTCCTGCGCGAGCGCGTGATTGCACCAGCGGCGCCAGCGGCCGTCGGCATCGGCGTCGCGCTCGAGTGCGTTGAGCGGTGGATCCAGGTCGGCCTCGTCCTGTGCCGGCGTGCCCAGGAACCAGCCTTCGAACACCAGCAGGTCGAGCGGGCCGTCGAGGCGCGGCCAGTCCTTTTCGGGCAGGCGCTCGTCGGCCAGTTTGTCGAAACGGGGCAGGGCGACCGGGCCGCCGGCCGCGACCGCGTCCAAGGTGGCATGGGCCAGGGCCAGATCGTGGGTGCCCGGCGGGCCGCGGGTCAGCAGCAGCGGGTGCACCTGCCGCGCCAGACGTTGGCGCTGGGCACGGGTGAGGTACACATCGTCGATGGAGAGCATGGCCGCGCGCAGGCCGCGCGATGCCGCCAATGCGACCACCTGGGCCGCCAGCGTCGATTTGCCGCTCCCCTGCAGGCCGCTGATCGCCAATACTGGAACGGCCGCGCCGCAGTTCAGCGCGTCGTCCAGCGCCTGCGCGACCAGTGCATCCGGAAAACCTTTCGTCGGGGGCATGTACGCAGGTGCAGGCATGCAGCGACAATAAACCCAAACCGCGTGACAAGAAAACTGCCATGACCGATCTGTATGCCGAAGCGTTGTCCACCTTTGCCGGGCTGTTCGAAGAAGCCAAGGCAAGCCGCGAAGTCGAACCGAATGCGATGACGGTGGCCACGGCCGACCCGAACGGCCAGCCCTCCGCGCGGACCGTGTTGCTGAAGGCGTTCGACGAGCGCGGCTTCGTGTTCTATACCCATCTGGACAGCCACAAGGGGCGTGAACTGCAGGCCAATCCACGCGCCGCGCTGCTGTTCCTGTGGCGCAGCCTGCGCGAAGCCGGCATCCAGGTGCGGATCGAAGGCTTGGTGGAGAAGGTCAGCGACGCCGAGGCCGATGCGTACTTCGCTTCGCGCCCGCGCATGAGCCAGATCGGCGCCTGGGCGTCACTGCAATCGAAGACGCTGGCCTCGCGCGAAGCATTCGACGCACGCGTGGCGGCCACCGAGGCCAGCTTCGAGGGCCGCGACGTGCCGCGTCCGGACGGCTGGAGCGGCCTGCGCGTGGTGCCGCAGCGGATCGAGTTCTGGTACGGCGCGCAGTTCCGCCTGCACGAGCGCTGGTGCTATGAGACCGGTATGGACGGGCAGTGGAGCAAGCGGATGTTGTTCCCGTGAATGCCGCCGCGCCGGTCATCCGGCAGGCGACGCGTGTGGACGCCACGGCGTGGGCAAGCCTGCGGCGGGGTCTGTGGCCTGATGCCGATGAGACGCTGGGGGAGCTCCAGGACGCCCTGGCTGACGCCGACGCTGCCGTCTTCCTGGCCTGCGCCGATGCAGCGGTCGGATTTGCCGAGGTGCGGCTCCGGCACGACTACGTCAACGGAACCGAGACCACGCCGGTCGGCTTCCTGGAAGGCTGGTACGTGCAGCCGGACTGGCAGGGACGTGGCCTGGGCCGCGCGCTGCTGGCGGCGGCCAAGGCGTGGACGCGCGCAAAGGGCTGCAGTGAGCTGGCCTCCGACAGCCGGCTTGAAGACGTGACTGCCCAGGCGGCGCACCGGGCCTGTGGATTCGAGGAAACCGAGCGCGTGGTGTATTTCCGGCTGCCGCTGGATCCGGCTGGCTGACGCGCGGTCTGTTCAACCCACCGACCCCTCGCGCAGCCACCGCCACAGCGTTGTCCGCGATACGCCCAGCTGCGCGCACGCCTGCTCGCGGTTGCCGCCGCAGTCGGCCAGCAACCGCCGCAGCGCGGCCGCATCCGGTCGCGCCGTCGAGGCAGCAGTGAGGGCTGCCGGGGTGCCGCCGCCTGGAACCGCCAGTGGCCGCTGCGCCGCGTGCAGTTCCGGCAACCACTGCAGCATCTGCGGCAACGTCAGCGCGCCCGGCTGTTGCTGCCAGTGGATGCGCAGGCGATCGACCATGTTGCGCAGCTCACGCACGTTGCCCGGCCAGGCGTAGTCGCGCAGCCGCGCGAGCGCCTCCGGCGAGAGCGGCGAATCCGTATCCGCGAGCTGCCGGAAGAAGTGGCTCACCAGCAAGGGCACATCCGCGCGCCGGTCGCGCAGCGTCGGCAGCGCGATGCGCAGCGCGGCCAGGCGGTAGTACAGATCGCGGCGGAAGCGTTGTGTGTCCACCAGCGATTCCAGCGTCTGCAGCGTGGCAGCGACCACGCGCACGTCCACCGGCGTCGGCTCGGTAGCGCCCACGCGCAGCACTTCGCGCTCTTCCAGTACCCGCAGCAGCCGGGTCTGCAACGGCAGCGGAAGTTCGCCGATTTCATCGAGGAACAAGGTGCCGCCCTCGGCGGCTTCGACCAGACCGACACGACCGCCACGACGTGCGCCGGTGAAGGCGCCTTCGTTGTAACCGAACAGTTCGGCTTCCAGCAGTGACTCGCTGATCGCCCCGCAGTTCAGCGCGACGAAACGGCCCCGGCGGCCGCTGGCGGTATGCAGTTGCCGCGCCACCAGCTCCTTGCCGGTGCCGGTCGCGCCGGTCACCAGCACGGTGCTGTCGTACGGGGCGTACAGCGCGATGTGCTCGCGCACCTGCTGCATCGGCGCGCTGTCACCGAGCAGGGCGTGGTCGGCATCCCGGCGCTTGGCCGGTGCCCGCCGCCGCAGTGACGATGCCCCGGAACGGGCCAGGGTCTGGGTCAGCTCCAAGGCATGTTCGAAGGCTTGCCGCACCGAATCGGCCGAGTACAGCAGCACCCCGGGCAGGCCGACCTGCTCGGCATGGTCGATCGCCATGCCGGTGCCGACGATCACCTCGATGCCGTTGGCACGTAGATCGGCGATGCAGTCGCGCGCATCCTCACGGGTGACGAAGCGGCGGTGCTCGATGTCCAGCCCGAAGCTGTGCTGGAAGCTGCCGAACGTCGGCACGTCGGTGGCATGCGTGACCAGACCGATCCGCGGGGCGATCCGGCGCGCGCGCGCCAGCGCTTCCATCAGATCGAAGCCATTGGCCTGGATCGGGACCAGCGGCACCTCCAGCCGGCTGCGCAGGTAGGCCGCGTTCGAACCACCGGCGATCACCACATCGCAGTGTTCGCGGCGCAGGCGCTGGCCGATGACATCCACTGCCTCCTCGAAACCAAGGTTGATCGGCACGATGCGGGCGCGGCGGTCGAACTCGGGAATCACATCCCCCAGCAGTCCGGTCAGGCGCGACACGCTGACGGTCCAGATCACCGGCAGTTGGCCGGCATCGGGATCGGACAGGCGGGCGCGGTGGCGGGGCAGGCTGATCGACATGAGGCTGTTTCAATGGTTCAGTTTCAGCCATGTTACAGATGTTTCAGTGTTTCAAGGTGAAACGTCGCAGTCACCTCGCTGCCTCAATGAAATCAAACACTTGTCACCTGGCACGGCCTTTGCGCCTATCAACGGGTCAATCACGATGGAATGTCGCATGAGCACCCCCGTTTCTTCCGCTGGCGCCCGTTTCCGCGCCGCACTGGCCGCCGAATCGCCGTTGCAGGTGATCGGCGCGATCAACGCCAACCACGCGCTGCTGGCCAAGCGCGCCGGATACCGGGCTATCTACCTCTCCGGCGGCGGCGTCGCAGCCGGCTCGCTGGGCCTGCCGGACCTGGGCATCAATACCCTGGAAGACGTGCTGATCGACGTGCGACGTATCACCGATGTGTGCGACCTGCCGCTGATGGTGGATATCGACACCGGTTTCGGTCCGAGCGCGTTCAACATCGCGCGTACGGTCAAGTCGCTGATCAAGGCCGGCGCGGCCGCCTGCCATATCGAAGACCAGGTCGGCGCCAAGCGCTGCGGTCACCGCCCGGGCAAGGAGATCGTGTCGCAGGGCGAGATGGTGGACCGGGTCAAGGCCGCCGCCGATGCCAAGACCGATCCGGACTTCTTCCTGATCGCACGCACCGATGCCATCCAGGTCGATGGCGTGGATGCCGCGATCGAACGCGCCATCGCCTGCGTCGAGGCCGGTGCCGATGGCATCTTCGCCGAGGCCGCCTACGATCTGGATACCTACCGCCGCTTCGTCGATGCGGTGAAGGTGCCGGTGCTGGCCAACATCACCGAGTTCGGCGCCACGCCGCTGTTCAGCCGCGACGAGCTGGCCTCGGCCGGCGTCGCCATCCAGCTGTTCCCGCTGTCCGCGTTCCGCGCTGCCAACAAGGCGGCAGAGAACGTGTATGAGACCATCCGCCGCGAGGGCCACCAGCGTAATGTGGTGGAGGCGATGCAGACCCGCGAGGAACTCTACGACCGTATCGGTTACCACGCCTTCGAGCAGCAGCTCGATGCGTTGTTCGCCGCCAAGAAGTAAGACCGCACACTGTTTTCTGGAGGGATCATGAGCGACACCACTACCGCCCCCGGCTTCAAGCCGAAGAAATCCGTCGCCCTGTCGGGCACCGCCGCCGGCAACACCGCGCTGTGCACCGTCGGCCGCAGCGGCAACGACCTGCATTACCGCGGGTATGACATCGCCGATCTGGCCAACACCAGCGAGTTCGAGGAAATCGCGCATCTGCTGGTCCATGGCAAGCTGCCGACCCGCGCCGAGCTGGTCGCCTACAAGACCAAGCTGAAGTCGCTGCGTGGCATCCCGGCCGCGGTCAAGGCCGCGCTGGAAGAACTGCCGCCGTCGGCGCACCCGATGGACGTGATGCGTACCGGCGTCTCCGTGCTCGGCTGCGTGTCGCCGGAGAAGGACGACCACAACCACCCCGGCGCGCGCGATATCGCCGACAAGCTGATGGCCTGCCTGGGTTCGATGCTGCTGTACTGGTACCACTGGAGCCACAACGGTCGTGCGATCGACGTGGAAACCGATGATGACTCCATCGGTGGCCACTTCCTGCACCTGCTGCACGGCGAGAAGCCGCAGGATTCGTGGGTCAAGGCAATGCATACCTCGCTGATCCTGTACGCCGAGCACGAGTTCAACGCCTCGACCTTCGCCTGCCGCGTCATCGCCGGCACCGGCAGCGACATGTACAGCGCGATCACCGGCGGTATCGGTGCACTGCGCGGTCCCAAGCATGGCGGCGCCAATGAAGTGGCCTTCGAAGTGCAGAAGCGCTACGACAGCCCCGACGATGCCGAGGCCGACATCAAGGCCCGCGTGGAGCGCAAGGAAGTCGTGATCGGTTTCGGCCACCCGGTCTACACCGTCAGCGATCCGCGCAACAGCATCATCAAGGACGTCGCGCGCGATCTGTCCGCCGAGCAGCAGAACGTCAAGATGTACGACATCGCCGAGCGCCTGGAATCGGTGATGTGGGACATCAAGAAGATGTTCCCGAACCTGGACTGGTTCAGCGCGGTCAGCTACCACATGATGGGCGTGCCGACGGCGATGTTCACTCCGTTGTTCGTGATCGCACGCACCTCCGGTTGGAGCGCGCACATCATCGAGCAGCGCATCGACGGCAAGATCATCCGCCCGAGTGCGAACTACACCGGCCCGGAAGACCAGGCCTTCGTGCCGATCGACCAGCGCAAGTAAGACAGACGTACCGCACCCGTTCGCGGGTGCCTTGCGGACCAGGCCGGCGCGATGCCGGTCTGCTCCGTTGCGGCGTCGCTACTCCTTCTTCGCCGGTGTCACGACGCCCCGGCCCGCCAACAAGCAGCTATCGCCAGCCATGAATACTCAGTACCGCAAGAACCTCCCCGGCACCGCGCTGGACTATTTCGATACCCGGGCCGCGGTCGACGCGCTCCAGCCCGGCGCCTATGCCACGCTGCCGTATACCTCGCGCGTTCTGGCCGAAAACCTGGTGCGCCGCTGCGACCCGGCCACCCTGGATGCGTCACTGCGGCAGCTGATCGAGCGCCGCCAGGACCTGGATTTCCCGTGGTTCCCGGCCCGCGTGGTGTGCCATGACATTCTCGGCCAGACCGCCCTGGTCGATCTGGCCGGCCTGCGCGATGCCATCGCCGATGCCGGCGGTGACCCGGCGCAGATCAATCCGGTAGTGCCGACCCAGCTGATCGTGGATCACTCGCTGGCGGTGGAATTCCCCGGCTTCGACAAGGCCGCGTTCGAGAAGAACCGCGCCGTCGAGGACCGCCGCAATGAAGACCGGTTCCACTTCATCAACTGGACCAAGAAGGCGTTCAAGAACGTCGACGTGATTCCGCCGGGCAACGGGATCATGCACCAGATCAATCTGGAGAAGATGTCGCCGGTCGTGCAGGTGCGCGAGGGCGTGGCCTTCCCGGATACCTGCGTCGGCACCGACAGCCATACCCCGCATGTGGACGCGCTGGGGGTTATCGCGATCGGCGTGGGCGGCCTGGAAGCGGAGAGTGTCATGCTCGGCCGTGCGTCCTGGATGCGCCTGCCCGACATCATCGGCGTGGAGCTGACCGGCCGACCGCAGCCGGGCATCACCTGCACCGACGTGGTGCTGGCGCTGACCGAGTTCCTGCGCAAGGAGCGCGTGGTGGGGGCGTGGATCGAGTTCTACGGGGAGGGCGCCAACGCGCTGACCATCGGTGACCGCGCCACCATCTCCAACATGACGCCGGAGTTCGGCGCCACCGCGGCGATGTTCTACATCGACCAGCAGACCCTGGACTACCTGCGCCTGACCGGCCGCGAAGATGCCCAGGTCGCGCTGGTGGAAACCTACGCCAAGGCCACCGGCCTGTGGGCCGACGACCTGGTCACCGCGCAGTACGAGCGCGTGCTGCAGTTCGACCTCTCCACCGTGGTGCGCAACATGGCCGGCCCGTCCAACCCGCACAAGCGTGTGGCGACGACCGACCTGGCTGCGCGCGGCATCGCCGATGAAGGCAAGCTGGCCTCGGGCAGGCAGGAACAGGCCGATGGCCTGATGCCCGATGGCGCGGTGATCATCGCCGCGATCACCAGCTGCACCAACACCAGCAACCCGCGCAACGTGATCTCCGCGGCATTGCTGGCGCGCAACGCCAACCGCGCCGGCCTGACCCGCAAGCCGTGGGTGAAGAGCTCGCTGGCGCCCGGTTCCAAGGCCGTGCAGCTGTATCTGGAAGAAGCCGGCCTGCTGACCGAACTGGAGCAGATGGGCTTTGGCATCGTGGCCTTTGCCTGCACCACCTGCAACGGCATGAGCGGCGCGCTGGACCCGAAGATCCAGCAGGAAGTGATCGATCGCGACCTGTATGCCACCGCCGTGCTCTCGGGCAACCGCAACTTCGACGGCCGCATCCACCCGTACGCCAAGCAGGCCTTCCTGGCCTCGCCGCCGCTGGTGGTGGCCTATGCGATCGCTGGCACGGTGCGCTTCGATATTGAAAAGGATGCGCTCGGCCATGATGCCGACGGCAACGCGATCACGCTGAAGGATCTGTGGCCGAGCGATGCCGAGATCGACGCGGTGGTCAAGGCCTGCGTCAAGCCGGAACAGTTCCGCAAGGTCTACGACCCGATGTTCACCTTCAAGGTGGAGCACGGCGCCCCGATCAGCCCGCTGTACGACTGGCGCCCGCAGAGCACCTACATCCGCCGCCCGCCTTACTGGGAAGGCGCGCTTGCCGGTGCCCGCAGCCTGACCGGCATGCGCCCGCTGGCCGTGCTCGGCGACAACATCACCACCGACCACCTTTCGCCGTCCAACGCGATCATGGCCAGCAGCGCGGCCGGCGAGTACCTGGCGAAGATGGGCCTGCCCGAGGAAGACTTCAATTCCTACGCGACCCACCGCGGTGACCACCTCACCGCGCAGCGCGCGACGTTCGCCAACCCGAAGCTGATCAATGAAATGGCCGTGATCGATGGCCAGGTCACGCAGGGCTCGCTTGCGCGCGTGGAGCCGGAAGGCCAGGTCACCCGCATGTGGGAAGCGATCGAAACCTACATGGGCCGCAAGCAGCCGCTGATCATCATCGCCGGTGCCGATTACGGCCAGGGCAGCTCGCGTGACTGGGCCGCCAAGGGCGTGCGTCTGGCCGGTGTGGAAGCGATCGCCGCCGAAGGCTTCGAGCGCATCCACCGCACCAACCTGATCGGCATGGGCGTGCTGCCGCTGGAGTTCAAGGAAGGCGTCAACCGCAAGACCCTGGGCATCGATGGCACTGAAACCTTCGACGTGCTCGGCGATCGCGTGCCGCGTGCCGAACTCACCCTGGTCATCCATCGTCGCAACGGTGAGCAGCTGCGGGTGCCGGTCACCTGCCGGCTGGATACCGCCGAAGAGGTCTCGATCTACGAGGCCGGTGGCGTGCTGCAGCGGTTCGCCCAGGACTTCCTGGAATCGGCGCAGGCGATGTGACGGTATGCCAGGCCCGCCCGCGAGGTGCGGGCCTGGCGCGTCGCTGGCATGGGGCCATCGGCGCGTAGGTTCCACAATAACCGGGACAGGCGGCGACATGTTTTACACCGTGGCGGGCGCGATCAATACCGCCTTCATCCTGCTGAGCCTGGTGGGTGTGTGGGCCCAACTGCGCAAGGTGTGGCAGCGCCGCGCGAGCGCGACGGCGGGCGCAAGCGCCACCGATATCCTGTCGCTCAACCAGTTCACGGTCAGTTTCCTCGCCTACCTGTCGTTCTTCGTCTACGGCTACAGCATCCAGCCGTTCAACCACTTCATCGTGTGGCCGCGCCTGCTTGCCTCGGTGCTTGTGCTGCTGATCCTGAGAGAGATATGGACGGACCGGCTCAGCCGCACTGCGACCGCCAGCCTTGTCGTGGCGTGCGTGGCGCTGTTGTGCGCACTGCTGGGCCTGGTGTGGGGGCAACGGCACGTGGATGAGGGTCGCGTGCTCGCCTCGGCGATGATCGTGGCCGTTACCGCGCTGCTGGCCCAGGGCTATGCGCACCAGATCCTGCTGATCTGGCGCTCCGGCCGCACGGGCGCGGTGTCGCTGCGGATGAGCCAGCTGATCCTGCTGATGGACATCTCCACCATCGTGTTCGCCTTCGCCATGGGCCTGCGTCTGGGCTGGCCGTTGCTGCTGCTGGCCGTGGTCAGCGGAAGCACCAAGCTGATCATCCTGTGGCTGTTCCGCTGGGAACGTCGTAGTGCGGCGGCCAAATAGTGGAGCGGCGGGATGAACGAGGCGGAGTTGCGATCAATGGGATGCAGGTGCACACTTTTATGGCAAAAATTGCCAAAGAGGTCTGATCATGGCCACGATGAACATCTCGCTCACCGATCCGCTCAAACAGTTTGTCGATGAGGAAGTAAGCCAGGGGGGGTACTCCAGTACGTCCGACTACGTGCGCGACCTGATCCGCCAGCGCCAGCGGCAAAAGGCCGAAGAGCTGCTGCGCCGGTTGATTGCGGAGGGCTTGGCGTCTGGCCCAAGTGCCCCGGTCACCTCGGCAACTTTCGAGCGGATGCGCGGTGACCTGGCAGAGCGGTTGGATCGTGAAGCGGATTGAGTGGCGACCACGCGCGGAACAGGACGTGGCCGACGCTGCGCTCTGGTTCGCGCGTCAGGGAGGGTTGGTGCTGGGCGAACGGTTCATCGCGACGGTGGATGCCACACTGCTGCGGATCGCGGCATGTCCTGGGGCAGGGTCCGCTCGGCACGCTTGGGTCAGCGATGACCTGCCGGTCCCACTGCGATTCGTGATCTTGCCCGTCTTTGATCGCTATCTGGTCTATTACCTTGACCTTCCGGACCGCGTTGACATCCTTCGCGTCTGGGATACCTCGCGCGGGCTCGATGCATTGATGGATCAGACGCCATGACCGTCCTCCGGTGCACGCAGCGCCATTCAAGCGGATGACGCATCCGCTCGTCCCCATCCATCCTGCACGGACATGATTTCATGACCCATCTCCCCCAGCTCCGCATTCCCGCCACCTACCTGCGCGGTGGCACCAGCAAGGGTGTGTTCTTCAAGCTGAGCGACCTGCCTGCCGCCGCGCAGGTGCCGGGCCCGGCCCGCGATGCGCTGCTGATGCGCGTGATCGGCTCGCCCGACCCGTATGCCAAGCACACCGATGGCATGGGCGGCGCGACCTCCAGCACCAGCAAGTGCGTGATCATCTCCGCGCCATCGGTGCCGGAGCACGACGTGGATTATCTGTACGGCCAGGTGGCGATCGAGACGGCATTTGTCGACTGGAGTGGCAACTGCGGCAACCTCAGCACGGCGGTGGGCCCGTTCGCGATCAGCAACGGAATGATCGATCCGGCGCGGATTCCACACAACGGCCTGTGCACCGTGCGGATCTGGCAGGCCAACATCGGCAAGACCATCCTGGCGCACGTGCCGATCGTGGAGGGCCAGGTGCAGGAGGACGGCGATTTCGACCTCGATGGCGTGACCTTCCCGGCCGCGGAGATCCAGCTGGAGTTCCTGGATCCCTCCGATGATGGCGAGGGCGGGGCGATGTTCCCCACCGGTAATCTGGTCGACACGCTCGACGTGCCCGGCGTGGGCAGCTTCCAGGCCACGATGATCACCGCCGGCATTCCCACCATCTTCCTCAACGCGGCTGATCTGGGCTACACCGGCACCGAACTGCAGCCGGCGATCAACGAGGACAAGGCCGCCCTGGCGCGTTTCGAAGCGATCCGCGCGCACGGCGCGGTGCGCATGGGGCTGATCGAGACCATCGAGCAGGCCGCGACCCGTCAGCACACACCGAAGGTCGCCTTCGTCGCCCCGGCGCAGGACTACGTGTCCTCCAGTGGCAAGCAGATCGCCGCGGGCGAGATCGACCTGCACGCGCGCGCGCTGTCCATGGGCAAGCTGCACCACGCGATGATGGGCACCGCCGCAGTCGCCATCGGCACTGCCGCCGCGATCCCGGGCACGCTGGTGAACCTGGCCGCCGGTGGCGGTGAGCGTGAATCGGTGAGCTTCGGTCATCCCTCCGGCACGTTGCGCGTGGGCGCGCAGGCGGCGCTCGTTGACGGTCAGTGGACGGTCACCAAGGCCATCATGAGCCGCAGTGCCCGCGTCTTGATGGACGGTGCGGTAAGGGTGCCTGCCACCACCTTGTAAGTCCCAACAGGAGAATCGCGATGTCCGGTCATGACAGCCACAGCAACCAGCGCCCGCCATGGGACACGGTCCTGACCGACATCGTCGATTACGTCCGCGACTACCCGGTCAGCTCGCCGCTGGCGTACACCACCGCGCGGCACTGCCTGATCGATACGCTGGGCTGCGGGTTGGCGGCGCTATCGTTCCCGGCCTGCAGCAAGCTGCTCGGGCCGCTGGTGCCCGGCATGCAGGTGATCAACGGCGCCCGGGTGCCAGGGACGCGCTTCGAGCTGGATCCGGTGCAGGGCGCCTTCAACATCGGCGCGATGATCCGCTGGCTGGATTTCAACGACACCTGGCTGGCCGCGGAGTGGGGGCATCCCTCCGACAACCTCGGCGGCATCCTGGCTACCGCCGACTGGCTCAGCCGCAATGCCGAGGCGCTGCGCCGGGCGCCACTGACCATGCGCGATGTGCTGGAGGCGATGATCAAGGCGCATGAAATCCAGGGTTGCCTGGCGTTGGAGAATGCGTTCAACCGGGTCGGGCTGGATCATGTGGTGCTGGTCAAGGTCGCCTCCACCGCGGTGGTGTCACACCTGCTTGGTCTGGATCGTGAGCGCATGCTCAATGCGCTGTCGCTGGCGTGGGTGGATGGGCAGTCGCTGCGCACCTACCGGCACGCGCCCAACACCGGCTCGCGCAAGAGCTGGGCGGCCGGTGATGCCACCAGCCGTGCGGTGCGCCTGTCGCTGATGGCCGCGGCCGGTGAGATGGGCTATCCCAGCGCGCTGACCGCGCCGACCTGGGGCTTCTACGATGTCTCCTTCGGCGGGCAGCCGTTCCGCTTCCAGCGGCCGTACGGCAGCTACGTGATGGAGAACGTGCTGTTCAAGATCAGCTATCCGGCCGAGTTCCATGGCCAGACGGCGGTCGAAGCGGCGATGCAGGTGCATGCGCAGATGCGCGCCAGCGGCAAACGCAGCGAAGACATCGCGCAGATCACCCTGCGCACCCAGCAGGCCTGCCTGCGCATCATCGACAAACCCGGCCCGCTGCATAACCCGGCCGACCGCGATCACTGCGTGCAGTACATGGTGGCGATCGGCCTGATCTTCGGCCGGCTGGTTGCCGAGGACTACGAGGACGACGTGGCGGCCGATCCGCGCATCGATCCGCTGCGGGCGACGATCACCTGCGTGGAAGAGCCGCAGTTCACGGCCGACTACCTGGACCCGGACAAGCGCAGCATCGCCAACGCGCTGCACGTGACCTTCGCCGATGGCAGCACGATGGAGGCCGTGGTCGAGTACCCGCTGGGCCACGCCCGGCGCCGGGCCGAGGGCATCCCGCTGCTGGAGGACAAGTTCCGCCGGCACCTGGCCGGGGTGTTCCCGACCGTGCAGCAGCGTCGGATCCTGGAGGCGTCGCTGGACCCGGTCGCGCTGGAAGCGATGCCGGTGCACGAGTACGTGGACCTCTACGTCGCCGGGTAGAGCCGACCGTTGGTCGGCTGCCCTTAGCGATGGCTCTTGGCGGCTGCCCTTGGCGGTGGCCCTGCCGGTCACCCATGACGCCCGGATCGCCCGGGGTCGCCCGCGAACGGACGGGGACGGCCGGTATACTGGCCGCCTTGTTCAAGGAGTGACGTCATGGCTAGCCGCAGTCGGTTCGGGCAGTGGAGCTGGAAGGGAATCGCGGGCCTGGCGCTGGTCGCCGGCCTGGCCATCGGCGTCGGGGGTTGCAAGCGCAACGACAGCGGCCAGCTACCAGCCCCGTCCGGCGCGCCGATCACGGCCAAGGCCGAGGCGGTCACCGAGTTCACCCTGGTCCGGGCCTACCCCGATCAGAAGAGCGACGGCCTGTCGCTGGCGCTGGAGTTCTCGCGCCCGCTGGTCGGCACCCAGGATTTCGATGCACTGGTCCGCTTCGCCGAGAAGGTCGGCACCGAGGACAGCAGCTGGTCGCTGTCCGATGACGGCAAGACCCTGCGCTATCCGTTCGTGGAGGCGGCCAAGGAATATTCGCTGATCGTTTCGCCCGATCTGCTCGCCGCCGATGGCAGCCGGATCGGCAAGGAGCTGCGCCAGAAGGTCTTCACCGGCGAGCTCAAGCCGGTGGCCGGGTTCGCCTCGCAGGGCAGCGTGCTGCCCGCCAAGGACAGCCGCGGCCTGCCGGTGGTCTCGGTCAACGTGCCGGAAGTGGACGTGGAGTTCCTGCGCGTGCGCGAGAAGGAACTGCCGAACTTCTTCAGCCAGTACCAGCGCGGCGGGCGCCGCGGCAGCTGGGAGCTGGACAGCGACTACGGCGACAAGACGCCGATGTCGCAGTTGGCCGAGCCGGTGTACGTCAACCGTTTCGTGATCGGCGGCAAGCAGAACGAGCGCGTGCTCACCTACCTGCCGACCCAGGACATCAAGGAGCTGCAGCAGCCCGGCCTGTATTTCGCGGTGATGAAGCGCAGCGGTTCGTTCGAAGGCGAGTACGACACCGCCTTCTTCACCGTCAGCGACATCGGCCTGCATACGCGTGCCTACAAGGACAAGCTGTTCGTGCACACCGCCTCGCTGCAGAGCGGGGCGTCGCTGAAGAAGATCGAGCTGCGCATCCTCGATGGCAAGGGTGAGGTGGTGCTCAAGGGCGCAACCGACGGCAACGGCAATGCGCTGCTCAATTACACGTTGGATGCCAGCCATGTGCTGATCGCCAGCAGTGGCGGCGATACCTCGATGCTGCCGTTCAACCAGCCCGCGCTGGACCTGAGCGAGTTCGCCGTGGCCGGGCGCGACAACGCCTGGTTCGACGTGTTCACCTGGTCGGGCCGCGACCTGTACCGTCCCGGCGAGACCGTGCGCATTTCCGCACTGCTGCGCGACAACGACGGCAAGCCGGTGAAGCCGCAGCCCGTCTTCCTGCGCCTGAAGCAGCCGGACGGCAAGACCTTCCGCGAGACCCGCCTGACCCCCGGCGAACAGGGTTACTTCAGTTTCGAGCAGCTGATCCCCGCCGAGGCCCCGACCGGGCGCTGGCAGGTGGAGTTCCGCACCAACCCGGCCAGCAAGGAAGCGATCCAGGGTATGACCCTGCGCATCGAGGAGTTCCTGCCCGAGCGCATGAAGCTGGATCTGGACAGCGTGCAGAAGACGCTCAAGCCGGGCGAGCCGCTCAAGCTGCAGGCCGATGCCGCGTATCTGTACGGCGCGCCGGCCGACGGCAACCGCTTCACCGCACGGTTGGCCGTGGCGGCCGAGCAGTCGCCGGTCGAGTCGCTGCCGGGCTACTTCTTCGGCGACCCGACCACCGCGCTGCCGCGCGAGGCGCGTGACGTCATCGATACCGAATTCCCGGCCGACGGCAAACTGCGCCAGGACGTGGAGCTACCGGCGGAGGTCAAGCCGACCGCACCGATCGCCGTGGTGCTCTCCGGGAGCGTGTATGAAACCGGTGGCCGCACCGTGACCCGCACCCTGAAGCGGGTGATGTGGCCGGCCGCCGCGCTGGTCGGTGTGCGCCCGTTGTTTGATCCCAAGGATGGCGCGGATGCCAACAGCAACGCGCGCTTCGAACTGATGCGCGTGGACGCGGCGGGCAAGCCGCAGCCGGCCACGGGCCTGAAGGTCACGCTGGTGCGCGAGCTGCGCGATTACCACTGGACCTTCAACGACAACCGCTGGGATTACGACTTCACCCGCCGCTTCGAGAACAAGGACACCCGCACCGTCGATGCCGGCAGTGCGGCGGTCGGCGTTGACTTCCCGGTGGAGTGGGGCGAGTACCGACTGGACGTGTTCGATCCGGCCACCGGGCTGACCAGCCGCTATCCCTTCAACGCCGGCTGGAGCTGGAACGACGACAACCGCGGCCTGGATGCACGCCCGGACAAGGTCAAGCTGGCGCTGGACAAGACCGGCTACAAGGCCGGCGATACCGTGCGCGTCACCGTGACCCCGCCGCATGCCGGCAAGGGCGTGCTGATGGTCGAGAGCGACAAGATGCTCTACGTCCAGGATATCGACGCCAAGCCGGGCAGCACCTACGACATTCCAGTCACCGCCGAATGGGAACGCCACGACGTCTACATCACCGCGCTGGTGTTCCGTGGCGGCAGTGCCCCGAGCAAGATCACCCCGGCCCGTGCGGTCGGCGTGGTGCATGTGCCGATGGACCGCAAGGCGCGGCAGATCGCGGTCGGCCTGGTGGCACCGAAGCAGATGCGCCCGGAGCAGACGCTGCCGGTCACCGTCAGTGCCCCGCAGCTGGCCGGCAAGGTCGCGCATGTGACGGTCTCGGCGGTGGATGTGGGCATCCTCAACATCACCCGCTTCCCGGTGCCCGATGCCGCTGCGCACTTCTTCGCGCAGCGTCGTCTGGGCGTGGATGCGTATGACATCTACAGCCGCGTGATCGAAAGCTTCGACGGCAGCAGCGGCAAGCTGAAGTTCGGTGGCGACATGGCGCTGGCCGCGATGCCGCAGGCCAAGCGCCCGACCGCGCGCGTCCAGACGGTGGACCTGTTCTCCGGCCCGGTGAAGCTCGATGCCAAGGGCATCGCGCGGATCGCGCTGAAGGTGCCGGATTTCAACGGCACCCTGCGCGTCTCGGCGCTGGTGTACGCCGATGACCAGTACGGCAAGCGCGATGTGGAGACCGTGGTGCGCGCGCCGATCCTGGCCGAAGCCAGCATGCCGCGCGTGATGGCGCCCGGGGATACCAGCACGGTCACCCTGGATGTGCAGAACTTCACCGGCACGCCGGGCGAGTTCAGAGTGCAGGTCGATGGCATTGGGCCGCTGACCCTGGGCGACGCCAGCCGCACGCTCAAGCTCAACGCCGACGCCAAGAGCACGCTGAGCTTCCCGCTGACCGCGCGCGAGGGCTACACGGTAGCCAAGGTCCGCGTGCGCGTGGATGGCAACGGCTTCAAGGTCGATCGCCGCTATGACCTGCCGGTGCGTGCCGCATGGCCGCAGGTGCTGCGCGCACAGACCCGCACGCTGGATCCGCTGGCCGCCGTCACGATGGACGCCGGCCTGGCCGATGGCCTGATGAACGACTCGGTGACCGCACGCATGCTGGTCAGCGCGCTGCCGCCGATTCCGTTCGCCAGTGCCTTGAATGGCGCGCTCAACTATCCGTATGGCTGCGCCGAGCAGACCACCAGCAAGGGCTATGCCGCGCTGATGCTGGATGAAGCGACCTCGGCCATGCTGGGTGCGGACGGGCTGGATGCCAAGACCCGCCGCGAGCGCATGGAAGGTGCCTTCGGCCGCCTGGCCTCGATGCAGGTCGCCAACGGCAACTTCTCGATGTGGGGCGACGACGGCTACATCAATCCGTGGCTGACGCCGTATATCGCCGAGTTCCTGCTCGACGCCAAGGACGCCGGCTTCGCCGTACCGGACAACGTGCTGCAGAAAGCGCTGAACCGCCTGAGTGAAGACCTGCTGTCCGGTGGCAACCAGTTCTACGGCGAGGACCGCCGCGAGAACCTGAAGTTCGCCAACCAGGCGTATTCGGGCTACGTGCTGGCCCGGGTCAACCGCGCGCCGCTGGGTACCCTGCGCGCGCTGTACGACAACGAACGCAGCAAGTCGCTGACCGGCCTGTCGCTGGTGCACCTGGGCATCGCGCTGTCCCTGCAGGGCGATCACAAGCGCGGCGATGCGGCCATTGCCGCCGGCTTCGCCAAGAGCGCGGACGACCGTCCGGCCTACTTCGGCGATTACGGCAGCGCGGTGCGCGATGACGCATTGATGATCGCGCTGCTGCACGAACGCAAGCTGTCCAAGCCGGCCTACGATGCACGCGCGGTCGATCTCGGTCGCGCGCTGGACGCCCGCCGCAACAGTGGCTGGATGTGGCTGAGCACCCAGGAGCAGGTGGCGCTGGCGCGCATGGGCAAGGCGCTGTCGGCCAACCAGACCAAGCTGGTCTCGGGCGAACTGGTGGTGGGGGGCGAGAGCGAGAGCATCTCGGCACGCCGCATGTTCGGCCGCAGCGTCGACTACGCCGCGCTGGCCAAGGGCGTGCGCTTCACCCCGCAGGGGGAGCCGCCGATGTTCGCCAGCCTGGAAGTGGCCGGCATTCCGCGCAACCCGCCGGAGCCGGACAGCCGCACGCTCGGCGTGGAGCGCAGCTGGTACACCACTGATGGCAAGCCGTGGACGCCGCGTCCGCTGAAGGAAGGCGAGGCCCTGATCGTGCGGGTCAGCGTCACCCCGAACGTGGACATGCCCGATGCGCTGCTGACCGATCTGCTCCCGGCCGGGCTGGAGATCGAGAACTTCAACCTGGGCGATGCCAAGCAGTGGGCCGATGTGGTGGTCGACGGGTTGAGCGTCAACGACCGCGGCGATGCGGCCAACATCAAGCACGAGGAGTTCCGCGATGACCGCTATGTGGCCGCGCTGAAACTCTCGCGGGGCAGCACTGCCAAGGTGTTCTATCTGGTGCGTGCGGTCACGCCGGGCACCTACCGCGTGCCGCCGCCGCTGGTGGAGGACATGTACCGTCCCGACCTGCGCGGGGTGGGGCGCAGCCTCCCGGCCTCGCTGACCGTGGTGCAGCCCTGATCGCAGGGCGGGCCGTCGCGATGACGGCCCGCCTGCTGAATGGACATGATGTCTCTTTTTTCCAAACGGTCGTGGGCATCCGTGCGACGCAACGTGCTGCCCTGCCTGCGCTGGGGAACGGCGGCGCTGCTCACACTGCTGCTGGTGCTGGACCTCGCGTTCCCGCCGCCGCTGCCCAGGCAACGCGACACCAGTACCCTGGTCGTTGCGCGCGATGGCACGCCGCTGCGTGCGTTCGCCGATGCGGACGGGGTGTGGCGCTACCCGGCCTCCGCCGACAGCGTCTCGCCGCTGTATCTGCAGGCGCTGCTGAACTACGAAGATCGCTGGTTCTGGCGGCATCCCGGCATCAACCCGTGGGGCCTGCTGCGCGCGGGCAAGCAATGGCTGTTCGAGCAGCGGATCGTCTCCGGTGGTTCAACGCTGACCATGCAGGTTGCGCGAATCCTCGATCCGCATACGCGCACGCCGTGGGGCAAAGCCAAGCAGCTGCTGCGCGCGGTGCAGCTGGAACTGCACCTGAGCAAGGCGCAGATCCTGGCGCTGTATCTGGAACGTGCACCCTATGGGGGCACCATCGAAGGCGTGGAGGCGGCGAGCTGGGCCTATCTGGGCAAGCCGGCCTCGCAGTTGTCGCATGCCGAGGCGGCGTTGCTGGCGGTGCTGCCGCAGTCGCCCAGCCGGTTGCGTCCGGACCGCCATCCGGAGGCGGCACAGCGGGCGCGTGACAAGGTGCTCGAACGCATGGTGTCACTCGGTGTGTGGTCACGCGAGGAGGTCGACGATGCGCGCATCGAGCCGGTGGTCACCCGCGCCCTGCAGCCCCCGCTGCATGCGGCGTTGTTGGCGCAGCGCCTGCGCTCGGCGCAGCCGCGGGCGGCGCGGATCGAGAGCACGCTGGATATCGGCCTGCAGCGCACGCTGGAAGAGCGTGTGTCGTCCTACTTTTCACAGCTGCCCGAGCGCACCTCGGCGGCGTTGCTGGTGGTGGACAACCGCACACTGGAGGCACGTGCCTACGTCGGTTCGGTGGCGTTCGGCGACAAACAGCGGCTCGGCCATGTGGACATGGTGCAGGCGTGGCGCTCACCGGGCTCAACGCTGAAACCGTTCCTGTACGGCATGGCGCTGGATGATGGCCTGATCCATTCGGAAAGCCTGATGGTGGATGCGCCGCAGAGCTTCGGCGGGTATCGGCCGGGCAACTTCGATGCGGCCTTCAACGGGCCGGTCAGTGCCGCCACGGCGCTGCGGTTGTCACTCAACGTGCCGGCGGTGGACCTGCTGGATCGCGTCGGCTCGGCGCGCTTCGCGGCACGCCTGTCGCATGCGGGCATCAATCTGCGCTTTCCGCACGGCAGTGCGCCCAATCTCTCGCTGATTCTCGGCGGCACCGGCGCGCGGCTGGAGGATCTGGTCGGCACCTTCGCCGCGTTCAACCGCAACGGTATCGCCGGGCGGGTGCGTTATACCGCCGGGGATGCGGTGATCGAGCGCCGCCTGATGTCCCCCGGCGCGGCGTGGATCACCCGCGAGGTGCTCGAGTCCAATCCCCGCCCGGGCTACGGCACCGGCACCTTCGATGTCACCGGCCGCCCACGTGTGGCCTGGAAGACCGGCACCAGCTACGGCTACCGCGATGCCTGGGCGATCGGCACGACGCGCCATTACACGGTAGGTGTGTGGGTGGGGCGCCCGGATGGCACGCCGCTGCCCGGGCAGTACGGCGCGGTGACCGCGTTGCCGCTGATGTTCGAGGTGGTCGACAGTCTGCCGCGCCAGGCCGGCGATGCCCGTGCGGCGCCGATGCCGGCGAGCGTGGCGCAGGCCGATATCTGCTGGCCGACCGGTGGTCTGGCCGAGCAGATGGCGCCCGCGCTGTGCCAGCGGCGGATGCCGGCGTTCGTGCTCGATGGGGCGGTGCCGCCGACCTTCGCCGAGCGCGAGGCGCGGCTGTGGCAGCCGGGTCTGCAGCGGTTCCAGGTGGATGCGCGCACGGGGCTGCGGCTGTCGCCGGAGTGCAGCCGACCGCATGCGGCGGAGTCGCGTGAGATCGCGCGCTGGCCGGCGCTGTTGTCGCCGTGGTTGCCGCAGGCGCAGCGTCAGGCCTCGCAGTTGCCTGCGTTGTCCCCGGACTGCAGCGACGATGGTCGAGAGAGTGGTGGGACGCTGCATATCGAGGGGCTCAACGACCGCGCCACCCTCGCACGCGCGCCGAATGCCGAGCGCGGCGTTCGCCTGCAACTGCGTGCACTGGGCAATGAAACGACCGTGGACTGGCTGCTGGATGACCGCTGGATCGCCCGCACTGAAGGCGCGCGGCTGTTCCAGCGCGATTTCGACGAGGTGGGTGAGCACACGCTGACCGCGCTGGCCGCCGATGGTGCGTGGACGCAGGTGCGGTTCCGGATCCTGCGCTGACGTTGCGCTCCGCAGATTCTGGTGGTGCCGGCCGCTGGCCGGCATCACCCCATCAACGGTAGTGCCGGCCGCTGGCCGGCATCACACCATGAACGGTAGTGCCGGCCGCTGGCCGGCATCACCCCATGAACGGTAGTGCCGGCCGCTGGCCGGCACTGCACGCCGTTCGGATGCTGCAGGAGC
>NZ_JBDJOA010000018.1:0-42454 GCF_039674765.1 Stenotrophomonas sp. TWI273 | reverse complement strand
CGGCTGCGCTTTCCATCAGATGTATCGGGAGCCGGCCAGCGGCCGGCACTACCCGAAAGCGCCTGACGCCCGGTGTACGGCGCGGTCGTGTCCCCTCATTTCGCCGGTAACGGCGAGAATTCGCCCGGCACCCAGGCGAACGCCTCTCCTTCGCGCCGGACATGGCCCAGCCCTGGGAACGGCAGGTGCGCGCCGGCCACCCACCAGCCCTGATCGGCTGCCTGCGCCATCATCCGGCGTCGGCTGGCGATCGCGGTCACGCGGTCGCTGTCCGCTTCAAACGACGCCTGAGGCTGCGCGAACTGCACCGCGTGGAAGTGGACGATGTCGCCCCATACCAGCAGCTGCTGGCCGGCGCCGCCATCGATCCGGTAAGACACGTGGCCGACCGTATGACCGTGGCTGTCCAAGGCGGTGATGCCCGCCGGCAGTGTGTCGCCAGGTGCAAAGCGCTTCAGTTTCCCGCCCGCTTCATACGGCGCCACCGCCTTGCGCGCCAAGGCGAAGGCAAAGCGCACACCCTGCGGCGCGGTTGCCTCGCTGGCCGGATCCAGCCAGAACGCGGCATCGGCCGCCGACAGCCACACCGTGGCATTCGGGTAGGCAATCCTGTCCTGCGCATCGAGCAGGCCGCACAGGTGATCCGGGTGCGCGTGGGTCAGCACCACCTCATCCACCTCGGCCGGGTCGTAGCCGGCCTTGCGCAGGTTGCCCAGCACCTGGCCGAGGCCGGGGCCGAAACACTGCGCGGTGCCGGTGTCGACCAGGGTCAGGTGATCGCCCTGCTGCACCAGGTACGCATTGACCGCCGTCTGCAGGCCCTTGCCATCTTCGGGCACATAGCGGTGATCGAGCAGGCGGGTGACTGCCCCGGGGGCGATCCCGACCAGTTCCTGCCGGCCCAGTGCGACCGTGCCGTCGAACAGCGCCGTGACCTGCAGCGTGCCGATGGTCTGGTGATAGACGCCGGGGACCTGCTCGCGCGGGGTGTGCGTGGTGGTGGCCCATGCGGAGCTGGCGACAACGGCCAGCAACACGGCGGTGGCGAGCGTGCGAACGCGGGGGAAAGGCATGGCAGGTTCCGGACAGGGCGGCGGCGCCGCGGTGCCTCCATGCTGCGCGCCTGGTCGGCTGCGTTCCGCTCAGAATGCCGCGCGATCCGCTCGCGCTCAGCTGTTGCCTATCGCCGCCGGTTCCAACCCGTAACGTTCGGCGAAGCGCTTGTTGAAGCTGCCCAGCGAACGGTAGCCCACGCGCGCGGCCACGGTCTTCAACGGCAGCCGGGTTGTGTAGAGCAGGCTCATGGCATGCGCGAGCCGCGCATCGGTGATCAGTTCGCGCACGCTGGAGTGCTCGCTGGCCAGGCGCCGCCGCAGCGTGGCACCGCTGAGGCCGAGCTGCGCTTCGAAATCGCGTGACTGCCAATCGCGCTCGGGCTGGGCAGCGATCAGATCGCGGATGCGTTCCCCCAGGCTGGGTTCGGGGGGAACCAGCAGGCTGCCGTGCCCGCGCCGGCAGAACGCCACGGCAAGCGATGCCAGGGCCAAGCGTGCTTCGGTGTATTGGCCGTGTTCCAGTGCCTGCCGCCACTGCAGCAGGGTCGCCGCATGCTCGACCAGTGGCAGCCTGGCCAGTGCATCACCGGCCTGCGGCAGCGGCTCGTTCCACAGCGCCCGGGCGGCAGTGAGCGCCTCGGCACACATCGGCACGATCGCACTGAGATAGAGGCCGCTATGCGGATCGGGAATGTTGACCACATCGATGCGGCAGCGCCGGGTGATGAGGAACAGATCGCCCGGTGCGAATTCCAGCGATTGCTGCGCGGTACGCACCTGCTTGCGCCCCTGCAGCAGGATCGCGAACTGCGGCTGCGGAATCTCCACGGAGGAGGCGCCATGCTCGCGGCGCGCGGTGATGCAGGCGTAGCCATCGGCGCGCTGGCAGTCAGCCAGGCTGGCCATTGTCGCCAGCAGCGAGGAGGTCGCATCGATCGACGCGGACACCGCTCAGCCCGCCACGTTGAACAGTCGGCCGACCAGCGCGGCCGCGGCCATCGCGATCGCACCCCAGAAGGTGACGCGCACCGCACCGCGCAGACGTGGGGCACCGCCGGCATGGGCGGCCAGGGTGCCGGTCAGGCACAGCCCCAGCAGCGTCACCACGGTGGTGGCCTGGCCGACGACAGCATGCGGCGCGAGCAGGGCGGTCAGCACCGGCAACGCGGCGCCACTGACGAAGGCGCCGGCGGAGGCCATGGCCGCCTGCATCGGGCGCGCCCGCAGCTCCTCGGTGATGCCCAGCTCATCGCGGGCATGTGCCCCCAGCGCGTCGTGCGCGGTGAGCTGGGTGGCCACCTCATGCGCCAGGTCGGGGCTCAGCCCGCGATGGCGGTAGATCGCGGCCAGCTCTTCCAGCTCGCTGTGCGGGTCTTCGTGCAGCTCGCGCTTTTCCACCGCCAGGTCGGCCATCTCGGTATCGGCCTGCGACTGCACCGAAACATACTCGCCAGCCGCCATCGACATCGCACCGGCCACGGTCCCGGCGATGCCGGTGGCCAGGATCGTGGCGGCCGAGGCGCCGCTCGCCGCGATGCCGACCACCAGGCCGGCTACCGAGACAATGCCGTCATTGGCGCCGAGCACCGCGGCACGCAGCCAGCCGACACGGTCGGAGCGATGTACTTCCGGATGTCGGGATCGGCTCATCGAATCAGTGTAGGGGCTGGCGGCGGCCAACAGCGGAATGACTCGCAGCCGCGGCGGGGCCGGCGCAGCGTCAAGCCCATGCCAGTAGGATGCTGAAAACCGTCACGGTGACACGACGGCAGGGGACGCCACGATATAGTGCGCCCTTGCGATGCGGGGGCGTGAACCCCACATCCCCGCCCTGACCAGAATTCTGCGAGCCTCCCCTTGTCGAGCCCCAGCCACGTCGCCGAGACGCCGATCACCGACCGTAATGAACTGGTCGCCACGTTGGCCTCCGGCGAAAAGCCCCAGGCGCAGTGGCGCATCGGCACCGAGCACGAGAAGTTCGGCTTCCGCCTGGATGACCTGCGCCCGCCCACCTTCGACGGTGACCGCGGCATCGAAGCGCTGCTCAACGGCCTGACCCGCTTCGGCTGGGATCCGGTGCAGGAAGAGGGCCGCACGATAGCGCTGCTGCGCGACAACGCCTCGGTGACGCTGGAGCCGGCCGGCCAGCTGGAACTGTCCGGCGCGGCGGTGGAGACCATCCACCAGACCTGCGTGGAAACCGGCACCCATCTCAATGAAGTGGCGCAGGTCGCCGGCGAACTGCAGCTGGGCTTCCTCGGCATGGGCTTCCAGCCGAAGTGGGCCCGCGATGAAATGCCGTGGATGCCCAAGGGCCGCTACAAGATCATGCGCGAGTACATGCCCAAGGTCGGCACGCTCGGCCTGGACATGATGACCCGCACCTGCACGGTGCAGGTCAACCTGGACTACGCCACCGAAGCGGACATGGTGAAGAAGTTCCGGGTGTCGCTGGCGCTGCAGCCGATCGCCACCGCGCTGTTTGCCGATTCGCCGTTCACCGAAGGCGCGCCGAACGGCTACCAGAGCTACCGCTCGCACATCTGGACCGACACCGACAACGATCGCACCGGCATGCTCGACTTCGTGTTCGAAGACGGCTTCGGTTACGAGCGTTACGTGGATTACCTGCTCGATGTGCCGATGTACTTCTCTTACCGCGACGGCAAATACCATGATGCCAGCGGCCAGAGCTTCCGCGATTTCATGGTCGGCAAGCTGCCGGTGCTGCCGGGCCAGCTGCCCACGCTGCGCGACTGGTCGGACCACATGACCACCGCCTTCCCCGAAGTGCGCCTGAAGAAGTATCTGGAAATGCGCGGCGCCGATGCGGGCCCGTGGAGCCGCCTGTGTGCGCTGCCCGCGTTCTGGGTGGGGCTGCTGTACGACGATGCCGCATTGGATGCGGCCTGGGACCTGGTGCGTGATTTCAGCCTGGTCGAGCGCAATGTCCTGCGTGATGGCGTGCCGCGGCATGGGCTGAAGCTGCCGTTCCGCAACGGCACCGTGCTGGATCTGTCGCGCGAAGCGTTGAAGATCGCCGTGGCCGGCCTCAAGCGCCGCGCCGCGCGCAATGCCGATGGTCAGGACGAAAGCAAGTTCCTGGAGGTGCTGCAGGAGATCGTCGATTCCGGATTGACCCCGGCCGATCGCAAGCTGGCGCTGTTCCATGGCGAGTGGGGCGGCAACATCGATCCAGTGTTCAAGGAATTTGCGTACTGATCGCAAAACCACCGTGGAAGAACGGCGCTCGCCCGGTCCGGGTGAGCGCCGTTTTTCCACGTGACACCTTACGACCAAGGTCGGGAATTTTCGACGCCACCTGGACGTTGCGAACTCAGGGGAGGGCAGAGTCCGCCCGAGGCCTTACGGGAGAACGGCACGCTCTTTGCGTGGCCCCACGACAGGCAGACGTTTCAGTTCCAGATCATGTTGCTGCCGTCAGGCCCAGCCATCCAGTCAGGCAGGCCTTACCGCCGACAAGACAGCTTCAATTCCGACGTCTGTACAGATCTCGAGCGCGAGCTCCCGCGCTTCAGAGGCCGTCAGTCGCCCGGCCGTCTTCAATGCTTCGAATGAAAACTCCGGATCAACCGAAATCCTGTTCACCACTTCCTCCTGGATTCGGCGATGCAATTCGATAGCCGGACCTAGCCGAACCCTATCTTCCGCATGTATTGCACTTGAAACCTCGTGGCCGTCCAACGCCTCGTAGTAGTAAAAATTAGAGTACGTGTCGATGAAGCTCTGGGCGTTGACAGCGCCGAGTGCAAATTCTCTGACAAGCCTCGTCATCTGGATGAGTTCTGCCTCGCTATCCATGTTCCACGCACTCCTCACTCATTGCTTTACGGGAAGCCAAGGGGTTCCATCGGCATTGGTTACACCTGGCACATGGCCATGCGGCTGCTGCGCTCGGGGATCGGGATGGGTTGATGGTTTATGTCCTCCATCAATACGCACTCCAGTAGGCTGGCCGTCGGGGCCTTTCGCTTGAACGAAGCGGCCATCTGGAGATCCTTCAATTCTTCCGCCTGGAGGTGTCGGGATCGCGTTTCCCTTGGAATCGACATAGATGGTTCCAGAAGCCTTCTGCTGGCTGGCGACCTTTCGTCCTAGTTGCGCGGCCTCGTCACCGTGCTTCAACACTGCCTTTCCGGCGTCACCGGCCAATGGAATCAGACCAATTGCCGCCCCGGCAATGTTCGCAGGTGTTGGAGCTTGGATTGCCTCAACGATACCTTTGACGTCCCCCAGGACCGGCGTGAAGTCGGCAACCACTGGGAGAATCTGCTGGGCTTGCTCAGCTGTTACAGGATTGTAGAAATCCCTTGGTGCTCCCAACGCTTGACGCCCATCTGGGTCAGTAAAGCGATATGGGTTGCCGTTCGCATATCGGTATCGATTGAATTGCCCCACCGGCTGGTCATACGCCGTCACAGGGTCCACCGACAGGAACCTGCCCAACTGCGGATCCATGTATCGCTGCTGCATGTAGCTGAGCCCCGTGGCCGCATCGCTCACATGCCCCGTATATCCCGGTCCATCCGTGACCTGTCCGCTCACAACAGCGCCATAGGGCTCATAGTCGTAGCGTTTGATCACGTTGCCATTGGCATCAGATTCGGCAACGACCGAACCGAGTGCATCGGTATGGATATAGGTGACGGTCTGAGCGCGTGCAGATGGCACAAGGGTCATGCTGACCAGTAGCACACAGCAGAGCCATGCGCCCACGACACTCAGCTTCCGAAAGAAATTCTCCACTTCTCTGCGGAGAGCAAACGTGCTGCCAGCACTTCCACCGAATCTGCGCATCCTTCCAATCCCTGAAAGAGCCTTGAAGCAAGGCGTGCCATTGATAGCACAGCAATGAGAGGCCTGTGGCTGAACTGCTTCAGCAAGGCCAAAGGTGCCATGGCGGGTCGGATCGTGCGAGAAGCGCCAAACGCCAAGGGAGTCGGGCCAGGGAGCAGTGGCGAGGCCAGTGGCGACGGGTCAGCGGAAGATGACAATGGGAAGATCGCATCTTGGCAACCGGCAGCTAGGTGTCACAGCTCCGATCGGAGAGGGGGCGCTCCTGGGGGCACCGTCCTCGGCCAACTACGCCGAGGACGGTGAAGATCTCCAAATCCCATCATCTGTTCGGTGTCAAGACTGCTCCTCTAAGACGAACAGTATTGCGGTGTCCCCGGGATGTTTCACTTGAACCTGTGGAAGAATCAGGCCGCCTTTTCCAGCGTGGCCATATCGATCACGAAGCGGTAGCGCACATCGTTCTTCGCCATGCGCTCCCAGGCTTCGTTGACGGTCTTGATGTCGATCACTTCCACATCGCTGACGATGTTGTGCTCGGCGCAGAAGTCCATCATTTCCTGCGTTTCGGCCATGCCGCCGATCGCCGAGCCGGTGATGTGCTTGCGGCCGAACATCACCGAAGCGCCCATCAGCGGCGGATCCAGCTCGGTCAGCACGCCGACCAGGCACATCGTGGCATCGCGCTTGAGCAGGGACATGTACGGGTTGGTGTCGTGGCTGACCGGGATGGTGTTGAGCAGGAAATCGAAGCTGCCCGCATGGGCCTTCATCTGCGCCGGATCGCGCGAGACCAGCACTTCATCGGCCCCCAGACGCTTGGCATCAGCGCCCTTTTCCGGGGTGGTGGTGATCATCACCACGGTGGCGCCCATCGCCTTGGCGAACTTCACACCCATGTGGCCCAGGCCACCCAGGCCGATCACGCCGACCTTCTGGCCGGGGCCGACCTTCCAGTGGCGCAGCGGCGAATAGGTGGTGATGCCAGCGCACAGCAGCGGCGCGGCGGCCTTCAGGTCGAGGGTCTCGGACACCTTCACCACGAAGCGCTGCTCGACCACGATGTGGTCGGAGTAACCACCAAAGGTCGGCTGGCCGCTCTCGCGCTCGGTGCTGTTGTAGGTGAAGGTCGCGCCCTTCTCGCAGTACTGCTCCAGGTTTTCATCGCAGGCGGCGCAGTGGCGGCAGGAATCGACCATGCAGCCGACGCCGGCGAAGTCGCCGACCTTGAAGGTGGTGACGTTGGCGCCGACCTCGGTCACGCGGCCGATGATCTCGTGGCCCGGCACCATCGGGAACTTGGAACCACCCCAGTCGTCACGGGCCTGATGCAGATCGGAGTGGCAGATGCCACTGAAGAGAATCTCGATGCGCACGTCATCGGGACCGGCCGGGCGGCGTTCAAAGGAGAACGGCACCAGCGGCGCGGTCTGGTCGTGCACCGCATAACCATGGGCGAGGGACATGGGGAATCCTTGGCAGGTTTGTAGAAAGGCGCTTTACAATACGCCCAGATCCCGTGCACAGACAGTCAGGATATCGGCATGATTCATCAGGTAAGACTGGATAATCATGGCCACTGACAACCTGACCCATCTGGCTGCTTTCGCCGCCGTGGCCCGCCACCGCAGCTTCCGCAAGGCCGGGGCTGAGCTGGCGCTGTCCACCTCGGCGGTCAGTTACGCGATCCGCGCGCTGGAAGAGCGCCTGGGCGTGGGCCTGTTCCACCGCACTACCCGCAGCGTGGCCCTCACCGAAGCCGGTCAGCGCCTGCTCGAGCGCCTGCAACCCGCGCTTGGGCAGGTGCACGATGCACTGGAAGAAATGAACCACTTCCGTGCGGCACCGGCTGGCCTGTTGCGCATCAACGCCACGCGCGCCGCCGTCCAGACCCAGCTCGGCCCGCGGCTGGCGCGCTTTCTGCAAGCCCACCCGGATGTGCGCCTGGAGCTGGCCCAGGATGACGGTCTGGTCGATATCGTCGCCGGCGGTTACGACGCCGGTGTGCGCCTGCACGAATCGGTCCCGGAAGACATGGTCGCGGTGCCGCTGGGACCGGCGCTGCGCGGCTTGATCGTGGGTGCGCCAGCATATCTGGCAGGGCGCGAGATACCGCGGCACCCCCGTGATCTGCATCGCCATGAGTGTGTGCGGTTCCGCTTCGCCAGCGGCCATCTTTACAAGTGGCAGTTCGAACGCGATGGCCAGGCGCTGGAAATCGACGTGCCCGGGCGCCTCACGTTGGGTGACCAGAACACCATTCTGCAGGCGGTGGTGGACGGGCTGGGGCTGGCCTACGTGCTGGAGGATTCTGCGCGTCCGTATCTGGACGACGGCCGGCTGGTGGCGGTGCTGGAAGACTGGAGCGAGCCGTTCGCCGGCTTTGCGGTGTATTACCCGCGGCAGCGGCAGATGTCGTCCGCGCTGCGGGCGTTCATTGATCTGCTGCGGGGGTAACGGCCGCGGTTTACCTATGCTCCGGATGCTCGCTCTTCAAAGGCAGATGCCGCATTCTGCGCGTGCACCTCGCATCGGAGGAGATGTATCTGGCTTCGAGTGGTGCAGCTCCACGCCCTGTCCTCATCAACGGTGAAATGGATGCGTAACCGACGATTCGTGAACATTCTGGCGCTGGTCGGCGGTGCCGCCCTTGCGCTGTATGGGGTGCTGATCCTGATGATCGCAACGACGGGAGATGTTACGCAGGGCCGCACAGCACTGGCGTGTGGCGGTGCAGGACTGCTGCTTGTCGGGGCGCCATTGCTGGCCCTGCCATTCTCCAACCGAGTCTCAAAGACGCTCGCGTTGTTGGCGTTGGTCAGCTTCGCTGTGCTCGCAGGCTGGCTTGCGTTCTGGCCCCAGCCGGGCATCTCGCCTGATCCGCTCGTTCAGACCGCGGTAGTGGCATTTGCGGTGTTGGTTGCCGGCCGCATCCATCTGGCACGCCGCCGCCGACTCTCGGACCATCAGCCCTGATCAGTCCTGGCGCAGAACCTACTGCCGAAAGGGTTGGTTTTGCGGATGCTGTATACTCACCCCCAGTATAGTTAACTGGCCTTGCCCCGATGCCTCATTCCCCGCAGGAAAAAAAGCGCGTTCTCGCCCGGGTCCGTCGGATCCGTGGTCAGTGCGATGCGCTGGACCGCGCGCTGGAAGCCGGCGCCGAGTGCGGGCCGGTGCTGCAGCAGATCGCCGCGATCCGCGGTGCCGTCAACGGGCTGATGTCCGAAGTGATGGAAGCGCATCTGCGCGAAGAATTCGGGCAGCCGGCCCAATCCGATGCGCAGCGCGACGAGCGCGTGCGCGAGATGAGCATGCTGATCCGGTCCTACCTCAAATGAGTGCGCGGGTGACCGCGTGCTGCCACATTCTGTTCCCTGCCTTGGAGTGCTCCCCATGAAATCCCGTGCCGCTGTTGCCTTCGCCGCTGGCGAACCGCTGAAGATCGTCGAGATCGACGTCGCTCCGCCGCAGAAGGGCGAAGTGCTGGTCAAGATCACCCACACCGGCGTCTGCCACACCGATGCGTTCACCCTGTCCGGTGATGATCCGGAAGGCCTGTTCCCGGCCGTACTCGGCCATGAAGGCGCGGGCATCGTGGTCGAAGTGGGCGAGGGCGTCACCAGCGTCAAGCCGGGCGACCACGTGATTCCGCTGTACACCGCCGAGTGCGGCGAGTGCCTGTTCTGTACCTCGGGCAAGACCAACCTGTGCGTGGCCGTGCGCGCCACCCAGGGCAAGGGCGTGATGCCCGATGGCACCACCCGCTTCAGCTACAACGGCGAGCCGATCTACCACTACATGGGCTGCTCCACCTTCAGCGAGTACACCGTGGTGGCTGAAGTGTCGCTGGCCAAGATCAACCCGGAGGCCAACCCGGAACACGTGTGTCTGCTCGGCTGCGGCGTCACCACCGGCATCGGTGCGGTGCACAACACCGCCAAGGTGCAGGAAGGCGATTCGGTCGCGGTGTTCGGGCTGGGCGGCATCGGCCTGGCGGTCATCCAGGGTGCGCGCCAGGCCAAGGCCGGCCGCATCTTCGCGATCGATACCAACCCCTCCAAGTTCGAGTTGGCCAAGCAGTTCGGCGCGACCGACTGCATCAATCCCAAGGATCATGACAAGCCGATCCAGCAGGTGATCGTGGAGATGACCACCTGGGGCGTGGACCATACCTTCGAGTGCATCGGCAACGTCAACGTGATGCGTGCGGCGCTGGAATGCGCACACCGTGGCTGGGGCCAGTCGGTGGTGATCGGTGTAGCCGGCTCGGGCCAGGAAATCTCGACCCGTCCGTTCCAGCTGGTCACCGGCCGCTCGTGGAAGGGCACCGCCTTCGGTGGCGTGAAGGGCCGCAGCCAGCTGCCGGGCATGGTCGAAGACGCCATGAAGGGCGACATTGAACTGGCGCCGTTCGTGACCCACACGATGGGCCTGGACGAGATCAACGACGCGTTCGATCTGATGCATGAAGGCAAGTCGATCCGCTCGGTCGTGCATTTCTGAGCCACTACGGGCGGCGCGTGGTCCGCGCCGCCCCTACGGAGAATCACCATGGAACGCATCGAACATCGCGCCGCGTCCGGCGGTTGGCAGGACGTGTACCGCCACACCTCGCAGGTGCTGGGGTGCGAGATGAATGTCGCCGTGTATCTGCCGCCGCAGGCCGCCACGCAGAAGCTGCCGGTGCTGTACTGGCTCAGCGGGCTGACCTGCAACGAACAGAACTTCATCACCAAGGCCGGCGCGCAGCGTTACGCCGCCGAGCATGGCGTGATCCTGGTCGCGCCGGACACCAGCCCGCGCGGCGATGACGTCGCCGACGCCGAGGGCTACGACCTGGGCAAGGGGGCGGGTTTCTATTTGAACGCCACCGAGCAGCCGTGGGCGCCGCATTACCGCATGTACGACTACGTAGTGGAGGAGCTGCCGGCGTTGATCGAGGCGCACTTCCCGACGACGGGCGCGCGCGGTATCAGTGGCCACTCGATGGGGGGCCATGGCGCGCTGGTGATCGCGTTGAAGAATCCGGGTCGCTACAGGAGCGTCTCGGCGTTTTCGCCGATCGTCGCGCCGACCCGCGTGCCGTGGGGCCAGAAGGCGTTCACCGCGTATCTGGGTGAGGACCGTGCCAGTTGGGCAGCGTGGGATGCCAGCGAGCTGCTCGCCACCGCGGCCGAGCGCCTGCCGTTGCTGGTGGACCAGGGCGGTGGTGATGAGTTCCTCGACACCCAGCTGCAGCCGCAATGGTTGCAGGCGGCCTGCACGGCGGCCGGTCATCCGCTGACGCTGCGCCTGCAGCCCGGTTACGACCACAGCTATTACTTCATCAGCAGCTTCATCGGCGAGCACATCGCGCATCACGCCAAGGCGCTGCACGGTTGATGCCCGCCCAACGGCCACGCGGAAGCGTGGCCGTTGCGTCGCTCATTGGCGATCGTAGGAGAACTGGATGCCGGCAGTGCCGCCCGTCTGGATGAAAAGATCCATGAACGCCGGCACCGTGTCCTGGCGCTGCCAATCACGCTGCAGCTCACAGAACAGCTGCGGGACGCTGATCATCCTGCCGCCGGCCTGTTCTATGCGGCGCAGGCCCGCGTCGTGCGCGGC
This sequence comes from Stenotrophomonas sp. TWI273, assembly GCF_039674765.1. Lineage (NCBI taxonomy): Bacteria > Pseudomonadati > Pseudomonadota > Gammaproteobacteria > Lysobacterales > Lysobacteraceae > Stenotrophomonas > Stenotrophomonas sp. TWI273. The sequence goes on along the minus strand of NZ_JBDJOA010000018.1, from coordinate 30,974 downwards.
CAGGGACGTGCCGCCAACGGCATCGACCACGACGTACACCTCATAGCCCTCCTTCAGGGCATCCAGGGCGGGGAAGGTCAGACAGGCTTCGGTCCACAGGGCAGTCATGATCAGCTTGCGGCGCCCGGTGGCCTGCACCGCTTCGCGGAATGCGGTGTCTTCCCACGAATTGATCGTGGTGCGGTCGTAGGTGGGATGGTCGGCCAGCACCTTGCGCAGCTGCGGAATCGGCGGTTTGTTGAGGCCGCTGCGCACATTGACCGTGGAATGCACGATCGGCAGCCCGTAGGCGACGGCGGCCTTGGCGGTGCCGACGATGTTGTTGACCAGCAACTGCCGGTCCATCGAGGCGATCGAGTTCACCTGCACCGGCTGGTAGTCGATGATGATGAAGGCGGCGTTCTGCGGGGTCAGCAGGTGATCGGTGACAGGATCACGGATGGGTTCGCTTGCCATGGGAAATACTCCTGGGAATGGGGAGGCCGCTGGGCGGCCGGGGTATGGCGATGGCAACGACCATCGCCACGGAGGACAGGGGATGCGTCAATCGCGCTGCGAATCCAGCACGTCGCCGGAATTACGCGTGAGCGATCTGGCCGAAGCGGCCGCTCTTGAAATCGGCGAAGGCCTGGCTGATGTCGTCCTGGCTGTTCATCACGAAGGGCCCGTAGCCCACGATCGGCTCATCGATCGGTTCGCCACTGAGCACCAGCACCGTGGCATCGCTGTTGGCCTCGATCTGCAGGGCGCTGCCATCGCGATCGAGCATCACCAGCTGCGCCTCGTGCACGGCCTGGCTGCCATTGACCTGCACGCTGCCGCGCAGCACGACCAGGGCGACATGGCGCCCCTCGGGCACCGGCAGGTGGGCGCTATGGCCCTGGAGCAGCCGCAGGTCCCACACATCCATCGGCGTGAAGGTGCGCGCGGGGCCACGCTGGCCGTCGAACTCACCGGCGATCACGCGCACGCGGCCCGCCTGGTCCGGCAACGGCACCGACGGAATCTGCGCGTTCAGCAGGGTCTGGTAGCCGGGCGCGGCCATCTTGTCCTTGGCCGGAAGATTCACCCAGAGCTGCACCATCTCCAGCGTGCCGCCGGTGCGGGTGAAGGCGTGGGAGTGGAACTCTTCATGCAGGATGCCGGACGCGGCGGTCATCCACTGCACGTCGCCCGGGCCGATGGTGCCGCCCGCGCCGGTGGAATCGCGATGCTCCACTTCGCCCTCATAGACGATGGTCACCGTCTCGAAGCCGCGGTGAGGATGCTGGCCAACGCCGCGTGGCTGCGCAGCGGGGGTGAACTTCATCGGGCCGGCATAGTCCAGCAGCAGGAAGGGGCTGACCTGCTGGCCGTGGCTGGAATAGGAGAACAGGGTCCGGGCCGGGAAGCCGTCGCCCACCCAGTGCGCCTTGGGGGCGCTGTAGATGCCGAGAATCTTCTTCATGTCGTACTCCTCCGGGGGCAGGCCCGTGTCTGATGGAAGAGATGGTGGATTCAGGACGCTGGCGCCGGTAGTCAGCAGAATTTATCCTCATAGTCCTATTTGGTGAACGCCGGAGGCGGCCGTGCAGGATCTCAATGACCTCTACTATTTCGCCCAGGTGGTCGATCACGGCGGTTTCGCGCCGGCGGGGCGGGCGCTGGGGGTGCCCAAGTCGAAACTCAGCCGCCGGGTGGCGCTGCTTGAGGAGCGGCTGGGGGTGCGCTTGATCCAGCGTTCGACGCGGCACTTCTCGGTTACCGAGGTCGGCCAGACGTTCTACGCGCACTGCAAGGCGATGCTGGTGGAAGCCGAAGCCGCCCAGGAAGCGATCGAACTCACCCGCAGCGAGCCGCGCGGCATCGTCCGGGTGGCCTGCCCGGTCGCGCTGCTGGACACGCGTGTCGGCGAGATGATCGCGGCCTTCCTGGCGCAGTGCCCGGGGGTGGCGATACAGCTGGATGCCACCAACCGCCGGGTCGATCTGATTGCCGAGGGCATCGATATCGCGATCCGGGTGCGGCCACCGCCATTGCAGGACACCGAGCTGGTGATGCGGGTGCTGGCCGAGCGCAGCCAGTGCCTGGTCGCCAGCCCGGCGTTGATCGCGCGGCTGGGCCTGCCGCAGGTGCCGGCCGATCTCGCTGCGTTGCCGAGCATGGAGCTGGGCCTGCCGCAGAACGAGCACGTCTGGAATCTGTTCGGCCCGGGCGGCACGCGCGCGGACATCCATCATCGGCCGCGCCTGGTCACCCGCGGCATGCTGACCCTGCGCGCGGCCGCGGTGGCGGGCGTGGGCGTGGTGCAGCTGCCGCGGATGATGGTGTGCGACCAGATTGCCGCTGGCACGCTGGTGCACGTGCTGCCCGCGTGGGCGCCACGGCGGGAGATCATCCACGCGGTATTCCCCTCACGGCGCGGACTGCTGCCCTCCGTACGCGCGCTGATCGATTTCCTGGCGGAACGTTTCCAGCAGCTCGAGGAAGAGTAGCCGACGCTGCCCGGCGCCCTGCCGCGCCCACGCCGTCAACGCGGGATGAATTGATCCCCAGGTGCCGGGCAACCTTGTATGTTGGTCGCAACGCCGCATCGGAATGGAAAGCCGCATGGTGGTCTGGCTGTCGGTGCTGTACCTGCTGTGCCATGGCATCGCGCTGGTGCTGATGCCCGCGCATGCGCTGCCGGTGTCCTATGCGTTCCTGATCGGGGCGCCCCTGCTGGCCGGGCTGGCCTGTGTGTGGCGGGGCCGCCGCAGCGCCTCGATCGTCGGCTGGGTCGCGATGGCGCTGGGCATGGGGCTGTGGGCGGCCGGCATGGCGTTGAACCTGTACCAGGAGGTCGGCCGAGGCAACGCCGATGCGACGCCGGGGCTGAGCATGCTGCTGTACGTGCTGTACGGCGTGCCGCTCACCTTCGCGATGGCCCATCCGCGGCATGAGCCGTGGTACCTCAGCCTGATTGATGCGCTGCTCGCGCTGCTGCTCGGCTACCTGTTCTTCGTCTACACGTTCTCCTTCGCCACGCTCAGCGATGCGGGCGAGGACGGGATCGCACCCCTGCGGCTGATGTTCGATGTGGAGAACATTTTCATCGCTGGCTTTGCGCTGCTGCGCTGGCGGGCGAGCGAAGATCCCTCTCGGCGCGTGTTCTTCCGGACGTTGTGCGTGTTCGCCTGGGTGTACCTGGGTGTTGCCGCGTACATCAACCACGTCGAGACGGAGGGCAGCTACGGCGGCCTGGTCGATCTGCTGATCGATGTCCCGTTCCTGTTGCTGGCGATCATGGCGCTGCGGCCTTCCCGACGCAGTGAAGTGCGTGTGCCGCGCGCGCTGGTGATGGCCGTGCGCGCCGGGAGCCCCTTGATCCTGGCCCTGTCGCTGATGGTGGTGTCGGCATTGATGGTGCGCGAGCATCCCTATCTGGCCGTAGCCGGGTTTGCATTGGCTACCGTGGGGTCGGGCCTGCGCAGTGTGTTGATGCAGATGCGTTCGTTCGCGCGGCAGGACCAGCTCGATGCATTGTCGCGGATCGACAGCCTCACCGGCCTGGCCAACCGACGCCAGTTCGACCAGAGCCTGCGTGATGCGTGGGAGCAGGCGCGGCGAAGCGGGCAGGGGATCGCGTTGCTGATGGTCGATATCGACTGCTTCAAGGCGTTCAACGACCGCTTCGGGCACCCGGCCGGCGATCAATGCCTGCGCCTGGTCGCTGCAACGTTGGCGGGGTGCGCGGTGCGCAGCACGGATCTGGTTGCCCGTTATGGCGGTGAGGAATTCGCCGTGGTGGTGGCATCCACGCCGCTGGCAGGCGCTCCTGCACTCGCCGAGCGCATGCGCCGTGCAGTGGAGCAGCTGCAGTTGCCTTCCGCTGAGTCGGGACGACCGGTGACGATCAGCATCGGCGTCGGGACCGTGCCGAGGGTGTTGGACGCCGATCCTGCCGAGGTGCTGGCGGCGGCGGATGCCGCGCTGTACGCCGCCAAGCGGGGCGGGCGCAATCGGGTGGAAGCGGCCGGCGCACCGGGCTGAGCGCGATCACCGTTCGCCGCCGGGCCAAGGCACGGCCGCGGCCGATGGATGACGGCACGCCGGCGTTCGCTCAGGCATCGCCACCGCGCACTTCCACCAGCACCGGGCAGGGCGCATGGTCCACTGTCCATTGCCCGACCGAGCGGTCCAGCAGGCGTTCCAGCCGCGACAGGTGGCGATGGCCAATGACGATCAGGTCACAGCCGTGCTGGCGGGCATGGTCGCAGATCACCTGCGCCGGCTCGCCGGCCGGGTGGTGGCCGATGCCGTCGATACCGCGCTCGCGCAGGCTGTTCAGGGCGGTGGCAAGCAGCTGTTCGGCCTGGTGGACCTGGGCGTCGGCGGCCGGATACTCGGCGTGCTCGGCACGGGGTGCGTCGTCGGCCAGCGCGAAGGCGGGGTCCAGCACGCACAGCAGGTGCAACCGGGTGGAAGGCCCGGCCAGCGACCCGGCGAGGTCCAGTACTTGGGCGTGCTGTGGGCCGCCATCCAGGGCGACGAGGATCTTGGTGAACATCGGCAATCTCGGCAGAGGGGGCGCTAGGGTCGCGCACCGTTGGCGCTGGACCCATGCCGTGCGCCGCAGAGGAGCCGTGCGTTGGGCGCATCAATACCGGTTTTGGATTGCAGTAAAGTCACCGCCACACGTTGAAGGTGATACTGCCGTGACCATGCCCGATCTGAACCTGCTCATTGCCCTGGATGCCCTGATCGAGGAGGGCAGCGTCGTGGGCGCGGCGCGGCGGATGAACCTCAGTGCCCCGGCGATGAGCCGTACCCTGGGCCGCATCCGCGAGGCGATCGGCGATCCGGTGCTGGTCCGCGCCGGCCGTGGCCTGGCCCCGACCCCGCGCGCGCTGCAACTGCGTGAGCAGGTGCGCGGGGTGATCGAGCAGGCCCACCTGGTGTTCAATGCCGGCCGCGAGGTCGACATGCTGACGCTGGAGCGCACCTTCAGCATCCGCGCCAACGATGTGTTTGTCGGCACGTACGGTGGCCGCATGCGCGAGTTGTTCAAGGCGCAGGCGCCGTGCTCGGTGCTGCGGTTCGTGCCCGAGGGCGATGGGGACGACGATGCGATGGCGCAGGGCCGGATCGATCTGCACATCAGCGCTGTCAGCAAGCTGAGCGCCGATACCAAGGTGCAGAACCTGTTCAGTACCTCGTTCTTCGGTGCCGCCCACGAGGGCCACCCGATCTTCGCCGGCGAGATCACTGCCGAGCGCTTCGTGGCCTTCGACCACATCGCCGTATCGCGCCGTGGCCGGTGGTATGGCCCGATCGATGAGGACCTGGAAGCGCTGGGGCTGACCCGGCGGGTCGCGCAGATCATGCCGACGTTCCATTCGGCGATCTTCGCCGCGGCCGATTCGGACCTGATCCTGCCGCAGATGCCCAGCGTGATGCTGGGCCGGCTGGAACGCCTCGGCGTTCCGCTGCGCCTGTTCGAGCTGCCGATTCCGGTCCGCAGCGCGATTGTCGTGCAGGCATGGCATCCCCGCCTGGACAGCGATCTGGCGCATCGCTGGCTGCGCCGCAGCATCAAGGCGATGTGCGACGCGGAGTCCACGCAGGCCTGACGCACTGCGACCCCGGCCGCCTGCACGGTCACCGGTGAGGCGTGCGTCTGATGCACGCCAGCGATGGCCGGCGCAGCATTTTTCGCAGCATCGGCGCTGCCTAGACTGCCGCTCCCCGTCGTGGAGTGGACCCATGTCCGTGTTGTTCCCGCTGCATCCCCCGTACCCGGGGGGTGTTCGATGACTGCTGTTGCCGCCCCGTTGCCGGCAGCAACTGCCGTGCCGGCTGCACCGCCCGCGCAGGCGGTGTTCGGCCTGCGTCTGGCCGTGGGCCTGTGCGGCGTGCTGCTGGCTGTGCTGATCTCGGGTATCAACGAAAACGTCACCAAGGTCGCGCTGGCCGACATCCGGGGCGCGATGGGGTTCAGTGCCGATGACGGCAGCTGGATCATCGCGCTGTACACGGCGATGTCGGTCAGCGCGATGGCGTTTGCGCCGTGGTGCGCGGTGACCTTCTCACTGCGTCGCTTCGCACTGGTGATGATCGGCGCCTTCATGGTGCTGGGCGTGCTGTGTCCGTTCGCACCGGATCTGCCCTCGTTCCTGATCCTGCGCGCGCTGCAGGGGCTGGCGGGCGGCGCGCTGCCACCGCTGCTGATGAGCGTGGCGCTGCGCTTCCTGCCGCCGGGCATCAAGTTGTACGGCCTGGCCGGCTATGCGCTGACGGCCACGTTCGGGCCGAGCCTGGGCACACCGATGGCCGCGCTGTGGGTGGACTACGTGGGGTGGCACTGGGCGTTCTGGCAGATCGTGCCGTGGTGTGTGGCCGCGCTGGGCATGGTGGCATGGGGCCTGCCGCAGGACCCGCTGCGGCTGGAGCGTTTCGCGCAGTTCAACGGGGTCGGCCTGGCGCTCGGGTTCCCGGCGCTGGTGATGCTGGTCATCGGCCTGGTGCAGGGGCCGCGCCTGGACTGGTTCGCCTCGCCGCTGATCTGCCTGCTGCTCGGCGGTGGCACTGGCCTGTTGGCGCTGTTCTTCTACAACGAATGGTCGCACCCGCTGCCGTTCTTCAAGCTGCAGCTGCTGGCCAACCGCAATCTGAGCTACGCGCTGATCACCCTCGGTGGCGTGCTGTTCGTGCTGCTGGCGGTGATCATGATTCCCTCCAGCTTCCTGGCCAAGGTGCAGGGCTACCGGCCGCTGCAGACCGCGCCGATGCTGCTGTGGGTCGCGTTGCCGCAACTGATCGCGCTGCCGCTGGTAGCGACCCTGCTCAACCAGCGCCGGGTGGACAGCCGCTGGGTGCAGGCGATCGGCCTGGGCCTGCTGGCGTTGGCCTGTGGCCTGGGCGCGCAGCTGACCACCGATTGGCACCGCGACAACTTCGTGTGGCTGCAGGTGATCCAGGTCATCGCCCAGCCGATGGCGGTGCTGCCGCTGCTGATGCTCGCCACCGGCAGCCTGGCGCCGACCGATGGCCCCTTCGCTTCAGCATGGTTCAACACCGTCAAAGGCTTCGCCGCGGTCCTCGCCGGTGGCCTGCTCGAGGCGGTCACCACCGCGCGCAGCCATCTGCACTCGACCGCGCTGGTCGACCGGATCGGCAACGCACCCTGGTTTGACGCGGGCGCCGCACCCGGGCTGGGCGCGCGTCTGCATGCGCAGGTCGTGGCGCTGACCTCGGCCGATCTCTATCTCCTCGTCGCGTGGGTGGCGGTGGCGCTGATCGCGCTGATTCCGTGGCTGCCCACACGCATGTATCCGCCACGTGCCGTGGCTTGAATTCAAGGAACTCCCCTGTGTCCCTGCATCGCAACTCCGTTCCCTTCGTCATCGCTGCCGGCCTGCTGCTGCTCGCCGGCGGCGCCGGGTGGCTGCTGCACGATGGCCGCCATCAATCCACCAACAACGCCTATGTCACCGCGGACTTCACCGTGGTCGCGCCGAAGATCGCTGGCTTCGTCAGCGAGGTCCGCGTGCGGGACAACCAGACGGTCAAGGCCGGCGATGTGCTCGCGCGCATCGATGATCGCGACTATCAGGTCGCGCTGGCGGCCGCGCGTGCCGATCTCGCCAATGCACGGGCGCAACTGGCCAATGCGCAGGCCGCGTTGGCGCAGCAGGGTTCGGTAATCGATCAGGCCCAGGCCAGTGTGGATGTCAGTCGCGCCGAGCTCAGTCTCGCCCAGGCCGATCAACGCCGCTATCAAGCGCTGGCCAGCGACGGTGCCGGCACCGTGCAGAACGCACAGCAGGCGCAGTCGCGCCAGGCGGTGGCCAGTGCGCATCTGCAACAGGGCACCGCGGCCGTGGTCAATGCACGCCAGCGCACTGCGCTGCTGACCGCCAGCGTGCAGTCCGCGCAGGCCGCCGTGCAGCGGGCCGACGCCGCACAGGCCCGTGCCGAACTGGATCTGTCGCATACCGAGCTGCGCGCGCCCATCGATGGCATGGTTGGCCGCCGCGCAGTGCGCGTGGGGGCTTACCTTACCCCGGGCACGCCGGTGCTCGCGGTGGTGCCGCTGCAGCAGGCATTCGTCGTCGCCAACTTCCAGGAAACGCAGATGACGCGCATGCACGCCGGACAGCGCGTAGACGTGCAGGTGGATGTGTTCCCCGGCCAGTCGCTGCACGGCCGGATCGACAGCATCGCCCCGGCAACCGGGGTGACCTTCGCCGCGATCGCGCCGGAGAACGCGACCGGCAACTTCACCAAGGTGGTGCAGCGGATACCCGTGAAGATCGTGCTCGACGAAGGCCAGCCGCTGGCCGGCAAGCTGCGCGCCGGCATGTCGGTGGAGGCGCGCGTGGATCTGGACAGCGGCGGGCGTGGGCTGCCGGGGGAGGGCGCATGATGCGCCGGCAGACGGTGCGCCTGATGGCAGGCAGCGCGCTGTGCACCGCACTGGCGGCCTGCACCCTCGGCCCGGACTTCGTGCGGCCCCAGGCAAGCCTGCCCGCGCAGTGGGAGGGTGGCGTGATCACCTCGGCGGCCTTCGCTGATGACGCGGCGTGGTGGAACGGCTTCGAGGATCCGCTGCTGGTGGCGCTGGCGAGCCAGGCCATGCGCGCCAATCTGGATGTGCAGCTGGCGGCCAACCGCGTCGCGCAGAGCCGCGCGCTGCGCCGGAGCAGCGCCGCCGACCGCGTCCCGGCCGTCGGCGCGACGGTCGGCGCCACCCGTGCGCGCAACAGCGAAGTGGGTTTGAACGATCCGTCCGGCAATGCCGGACGGGAGGACTATGGGCTGTTCCAGGCCGGTATCGGCCTGAGCTGGGAGCTGGATCTCTGGGGCCGTGTGCGCCGCCAGGTGGAGATCGCCGATGCCCGCGTGCAGATCGCCAACGAAGACTGGCACGCGGTGCAGACCGCGGTGATGGCCGAAGCCGCCGGTACCTATCTGCAGCTGCGCGCGACGCGTCAGTTGCTGGCGATCACCGAGGACAACCTGCACATCGCGCGCGACGTGCAGCGGCTGACCCTTTCCCGCCAGCAGCAGGGCGTAGCGACCACCTTGCAGGTGGCCAGTGCGGCCGCGCAGGTGGCAGCGCTGGAGGCGCGGGTGGCACCGCTGCAGCATCGGCAATCGCACCTGCGCAATGCGCTGGCCCTGTTGCTGGCGCGCTCCCCGCAGGCGCTGGACGCACAGCTGGAAAACGCGCGGCGCGATTGGCCGGCGTTGCCCGGCATGGCGGCCGGGCTACCCAGCGACCTGGTCGAGCGCCGCCCGGACATCCGCCGCGCCGAAGCGGCCCTGCATGCGGCGACGGCTGGCATCGGTGTGGCCAAGGCCAACTTCCTGCCGCGCATCACCCTCAATGGCGATGCCGGCTTCCAGGCCAAACAGCTCGACGACCTGGACGGCTGGAACGCCCATCGTTTCAGCATCGGTCCGGCGATCAGTCTGCCGATCTTCCAGGGCGGCAGGTTGAAAGCGAACCTCGCTCTCAGCCGGCTGCAGGAACGCCAAGCTGCGCTGCAGTTCCAGAAGACGGTGCTGCAGGCGTGGCACGACGTGGACGATGCGATAGACGGGTACAGCGCGGAGCAGCGACGCGGGCAGGCGCTGCAGGTGGCGGTGGAGGAAAGTGATCGTGCCTTGATGGCTGCGCGTCGTCAGTACCAGGCCGGGGTGATCGATATGCTCGACGTGCTGACCACCCAGCGCATCGCGCTGGACAACCAGGCAGCGCTGGCTGACAGCCAGGCGGCGGCTGCGATCGCACGGGTGGATCTGTATCGCGCGCTGGGTGGCGGCTGGCGCGATGTGGGGGTAGGCGTGACCCGCGCTGGCAGCGCGTCGGCTGCCAGCGGGCCGGGCAACATGGCTCAACGCACGTTGCGCAGTTCCCAGTGACTGCCGGCCAGCATGCGCAGGCGCTGCTTGAACACGTCGCTGTCGATGCTGGTGGTGGCGCAGAGGTTGATGCGCAGATCATCCTGCGCGCCGGTCACGGTGGCGGCCGGATCGGTCGCGCCCCACTGCGGGTCGACCGCGTCGGGATCGTCCTGTTTGGCGCGCCAGCGGTCGAACAGCACCGGGGTGCGCAGGGCATTCTGAAGTTCTTCGGCCAACCCTGCCGCGCCCTGGGCGTGGAAGGACAGGTCCGGATCGTTGCCGCGCGCCTTGGCCGGGTCCGGCAGGCTGATGTCATAAGTTACTGGCATGGTTACCTCCATTGAATGCGGCAAGGCTGGCAGAGACGCGGTGCAATCCGCGTGCAGAACCCGCGGCCGTGCCCGGATCGTGGCATGGCCGCGGCGATGCTGACCAGTGCGGTCAGCCGTTGAAGGTGTGGGGGCCGTCGGCAAACCCGATCGTCACCGCGCCCTTGCCCACGTTGACCATGCCGGTCAGGCTCATCACCGCCTCGAACACATCCACGCCATGCGCCTGGCAGGTCTCACGCAACATGGCGTAGCCGGGCAGGGCCTGCAGGTCGGCCAGCTCGCCGCCGTAGCTGATGCACACGGTTGGCGTCATCAGGCCGCCCTTGACCCGCTGGCCGACGAAATCGAACAGCTTCTTCACCGCATTGTCGAAGCCCTTGATCTTGGCCACCGGCCCGGTCTCGCCGCGGTAGCCATGCAGCACCGGCTTGATGTCCAGCGCGCTGCCCAGCGCGGCGCTGATCAGGCCCACGCTGCGGTCGCCCTTATGGCGTGCACGGGCGCGCATGTAGTACAGATCGCGGGTGATCATGTAGCCGTGCACGTTGTTGGCCAGCAGCTCCAGCCGCTCGCGGATCTGCTGCACGCTCGCGCCACTGTCGCGCAGGCGCACCGCTTCCACCGCGGTCACGCCCTGTGCGGCGAACAGGTTCTGGGTATCGAGCACGCGCAGCGCGAACGGTGAGTTGAACCCTGCCGCCTGCCGTACCGGCTTGTAGTCGTTGAGGATCGCGAAGCTCGCCTGCATCGCGTTGTCGTGGATCGGGCTGCGGGTCTTGGTGATCGTCATGCAGAACACATGGTCGTAGTCGATCACCAGCTTGCCCAGGAACAGGTCCCGGATCTGGTTGACGCTGAACGGAATGGTCTCCGCCTCGGCGCCGTGCTCGGCCACATGGGCATGCAGAAAGCTCAGTGTCGCCTGTTCGTCGCGATGGTCGGCCAGCACGGCCTCGCCAATGCGGACGGTGATCGGCAGCAGCACGATGTTGTGTTGTTCAATGAAATCCTGCGGCAGATCGCACGCAGAGTCGACCACGATTCCGATGCGCATCCTGTGCCCCTCCGGCAGGTTGTAGGTTCGGAAACGTGAACGCTATCTCAAAACGGCTCGCCTTGCCTGACCGGGGAGCCGGCCCGGGCTCAGCGGCTGCGTTCCACCGCCACCGGCAGATCCTTGATCCGGGCCCACTCCCCCTGCTCAAGCAGGCGCGGGTCGGCCAGCACCGCCTGCATCAGCGGGTGGGCGTCGTTGCCCCAGAACAGTTCGCTGCCGATCGCCAGCGTCGGCACGCCGAACACCCCCGCGGCCAGCGCGGCATCCGTGTTGCGCCGCAGTTCCTCTTTGACCGACGGTGCGCCGATCGCCGCGGCGACATCGGCGATGTCCAGCATCGCGCTGGGCAGGGCGAGCGCGGCCGCACTGTCGCCGGCGTGGCCGTCGCGCCAGATCCAGTTGAACAGGAGGTCGACCGTCTCGTGGGTGGCCCCGGCGGACAGGCACAGGCGCAGGGCGGCCAGCGGATTGAATGGGTGGCCCGGTGGAAAACGCAGTGTCACCCCGGCGCTGCGGGCCTGCCACAGCGCCTGCCGATAGGTGAACAGTCGTTTGGCGGGGATCTCGGCAGGGCCCAGATTGCCCAGGTGGTGCAGCACCGCGCCGAAGGCGATCGGCACCGGCACAATGCTCTTGAACTGCGGCAGGGCCTTGAGCTGCTGCCAGTGCAGGTAGGCGAACGGTGAGACGAAATCGAAATACCAGCGCAGGGCCATGATCGGATGCTCACGTTGCGGGACGGTAGTGCCGCCGAACGCAGGGCCGCCGCAGGCAGCGGCCCTGTGCAGGGACTCAGCGCGAGTATGCGCGCGGTTCGCTCGACGCCGGCGCCTGGTAGCGGTCGCGCAGCTCGGTCTGGCGCGACCGCATCGGCATCGCGCGACCGCCCAGCCAGACCTGCTCGGCGTAATGCCCGACATCCAGCGGATCGCCTTCCCACAGCACCAGATCGGCCAGCTTGCCCGGCTCGATGGTGCCAAGCCGGTCGCCGACGCCCAGCGCCTGGGCCGGCACCCGGGTCAGGCCCGCCAGGCCATCATCCCAGGGCAACCCGTTGGCGACGGCATTGCCGGCCAGCTGGCGCATCTTGCGCGCGTTGTGCGAGGCATCGTCGCGCTGGGCGAAGCTGACCGGCACGCCGGCCGCCTTCAGTCGCGCGGCGTTCTGCAGGGTCGCACCGAGCTGGTCGAAGCTGCTCGGCAGGTTGCCCAGCCCATCCACGAACACCGGCACGCCGGCCTGGGCCAGCTGCGGGGCCAGGCGCCACGCCTCGGCACCGCCGGCGATGGCGATCTTGACCTTCTCACGGGCGGCCCAGCGCAGCAGCTGGCGGATGTCGGCGGCGCGGTCGACCTGCACCACGATCCGCCCCTGGCCGGCGAGGTAGCGCCCCAGCGTGGCGCGCCCGGCCGGTGTCAGCAGCGCATGCGGAGAGTCCGCCGGCACGCGCCCACGTGCCTCGCTGACCATCTGTTCCAGCAGCATCCACTGGGCGGCACGCGAGGTGCCGGTCAGCTCCGCACCGGACGCGCCGAGGCGGATGAACAGCGCCTGCGGGCCGACCGCGTCAGCGCTGCCGTCCAGCCGCATCACGCCGCCCTGGCCGGCGATGAAGCCGCCGCCGGTGTTCGCCCCGAGCAGCGTGAAGCCGATGCCATCCAGCCGCGCGACCGGGATCAGCACCGAATCCGGATTGAAGGCCAGGGTGACATCGAATTCCGGACGCAGCGGCTGGTCGTCCAGTTTCAGCGTGCTGTCCACCGTGGCTGACTCGCCGGAGACTTCTTCGATGCCGATATCGGTGATGCCGCCGAACAGCGCCGGGGTCAGTGGCTTGCCCGCCGCCTCGACCACGGCCACGCCGGCCGGCGCCGACAGGCCCGGACCGACGGCGCGGATCACGCCGCCCTGGACCAGCACGTCGCTGTGCTCCAGGCTGCCGCGCGCGGCGGCGGTATGCACGGTGGCATTGCGGATCAGCAGATCCTGCGCGAACACGGATGTCGCCACGCAGGTACCCGCAAGCAACAGCAGTGCGCGTGGCAGCAGGCGCATCGGGACGCGGCGGCTCATGGGCGTGCCTCCTGGCCGAGCATGAAGTCCGACAGCGGCTGCCGCCTCACGTCCTGGCGGTCATAGACCTGGTGGCCATCCACGTAGACTTTCTCGGCCAGCGCATAGGAGCTGAAAGGACTGCCGTTCCACACCACCACATCGCCCATCTTGCCGGCCTCCAGGCTGCCGGTCTGCGTCTCCACGCCGAGCGAGCGCGCTGCGTTGGAGGTCAGCCACATCATGGCCCGCTCCGGGGCGATCTCGATGCCGGCACGACGTGCGTTGGCGATCACCTTGGCCGCCTCCTGGTTCAATCGCTGAATCCCCTCGGGCGAATCCGAGTGCACGATCGCGCAGCTGTTGGCGGGGCGGTCGACCAGGGCGATGTTCTCCTGGATGCCATCGAAGGCTTCCATCTTGAAGCCCCACCAGTCGGCCCACAGCGCACCGCACACGCCTTCCTCGGCGAGCCGGTCGGCCAGCTTGTAGGCCTCCACCGCGTGATGGAAGGCGGCGATCTTGAAGCCGAACTCCTTGGAGAGATCCAGCATCGTGGCCATCTCATCGGCGCGGTAGCAGTGGATGTGCACGCGGATGTCGCCCTGGATCGCGCCGGCCAGCGTATCCAGCTTGAGGTCGCGCTTGCCGCCGCTGTCGCCGGCACTGTCGCCCTTGTCGTCACCGCTGAACCAGCGCTTCTTTTTCGGCGGTTTCGGGGTGTTCTTGGCGATGTACTCGCTGGCATCGATGAAGGCTGCGCGGTAACCGGCGACATTGCCCATGCGCGTGCCCGGGGCGGTGCCCTTGCCACCGTAGACGCGCTTGGGGTTTTCGCCGCAGGCCATCTTCAGGCCCCACGGTGCGCCGGGGAACTTCATGGACTGGTAGGTCGTCGCGGGTACGTTCTTCAAGGTCACGCCGCGGCCGCCGACCAGGTTGGCCGAGCCGGGCAGTACCTGCATCGAGGTCACGCCGCCGGCCAGTGCCGCAGCAAAGCCGGGATCCTGCGGCCACACCGAGTGCTCGGCCCAGACATTGGCGGTGACCGGTGCGGTCATCTCGTTGCCGTCGCTGTGCGCACTCACGCCCGGGCTGGGATACACGCCCAGGTGTGAGTGCACATCGATGATGCCAGGGGTCACCCACTTGCCCTGGCCATCGACACGCACCGCATCGGCCGGGGCTGTGAGGCCGGTACCCACCGCCGCGATGCGGCCGTCGCGCAGCAGCACATCGGCGTTGTCCAGGCGCACGCCGGTGCCGGTGAGCACGGTGGCATTGCTGATCAACACCGGGGCCGAGGCGATCGGCGCATAGGTACTGGGGTAGGGATCCTGGAGGAAGCGCGACGCGGCGGGCGCCGGCGCGGACACGATCGACATCAACGCCAGGCCAACGCCGACGCTCAACAACTTCTGCATGGTTCTCCCCAAGCCGCATGGACACAATTCTTCGACGCTATCCGGGACGCGGGTCGTTTGCCAAGTGACCTTCTGCATAGTTTTAGCAAATGAGACCTAGCACTGATATGAGAAACAATTGTGAACTTTTCATGAATTTTTCGGGTAGGCTCAAAGCGGCGACGAGGACCGATGCGCGCCCGTCGCAAGAGAGTCGCAGTGCATCCAGTTCCAGATTCCAACACTCGAACCAGATCAAGGAAGTTCTCAGTACATGACCGTGAATTCACTGTCCCGCGCGACGTTCCGTCGCCCTTCGCCGTCCCTGCTGGCCTCGGCCATCATCGGCACCCTGCTTGCCGCCAGCGCCGTTCCGGCGCTGGCCACTCCTACCAGCGATGCCCTGCAGCGTTATCAGCAGCAGCGCGCCGAGCAGTCCGCCGCATTCGGCCGTGATCTGCAGAGCGTCCCGCTGGCGGCGGCGTTTGCCGCGCCCACCGCCTCCATTGGCCAGGCCGGTTACCTCACCAGCCCGCGCGTCAGCGCCGAGGCGGCCAACCCCATCCTCGGCAAGCCGGGTGATGTGGAAAGCTGGCACAGCGATGAGTTCAATGCCGACTGGGGTCTGGCCGCGATGGGGGCTGATTACGCGTATGCGCGCGGCCTTACCGGTCAGGGTGTGCGCCTGGGCGTGTTCGATTCGGGCTCTGCCCTTGCCCACGACGAATTCGCCGGACGCAACACGTCCAGCATCTCCATCGGCAACGGCGGCTGCGCCGACCCGAGCATCGTGGCGGGCGAAGGTGCCTGCGGCAGCACCCGGGGCGACCAGCCCGGGTATAACTACTACGGTCTGGGGCCGGGTGTGCCGCCTGCGCTTGCTGATCGCCTGATCGCGGCAGGCCAGCCGTACGGCTTCAGCTACGCCGACCATGGCACGCACGTGTTGGGCACCGTCGGCGCCAACCGCGATGGCAACGGGATGCATGGCGTGGCCTTTGGCGCCAACCTGACCGCTGCCCGCGTCTTTGGCGACACGTATTACGAGTGGCGCCTGGATCCTGACAACTTCTACCGGCCGCGCGCGTTGTATCGCACGGATCCGGACGATGCCGCCACACTGGACATGTATGCCCAGGCAGACGCGCAGGGCGTGCGCGCGCTCAATCACAGCTGGGGCATCTCGACCCGCCATGCCACGGTGGAGAGCCTGGATGCGCAGTACGCTGCGATCGGCGCGGACTACGGCGTCTACGGCAGCATCTATGGTGAAACGGAGGGTGCACCGGGTTCCAAGCTGATCCAGGTGTGGTCGGCAGGCAACTCTGCTGGCGGCATGGCTGGCATCACGGCGGCATTGCCGCGCTGGAACCCGGAGATCGAGCCGTACTGGCTGGCCGTCGCAAATGTCCGTCTCCCCACCGCAGGTGAGACGGACTACGTCATTGATGCCAGTTCCAGCATCTGTGGTGCTTCGGCCAACTGGTGCCTGTCCGCACCGGGCACCAACATCGCCAGCACGATCGTGGCCGGCGAGATCAACGGTCGCATGGAGCTGACCGAGGATTACCTGCGTTTTCTCATCGAAAGCGAAAGCCCTGAGTACACCTACGGCTACAAGACCGGCACATCGATGGCGGCACCGCACATCACCGGTGCGCTCGGTCTGCTGATGGAGCGCTTCCCGTACCTCGACAACGCACAGGTGCGCGATGTGTTGTTGACCACGGCACGCGACCTGGGCGCGCCCGGCGTCGATGCGATCTACGGCTGGGGCATGGTCGATCTGAAGACCGCCATCGAAGGCTACGGCCTGCTGCGCGTGGACACCGACGTGGTCATGAACCAGAAAGCCGGTGGCCTGAAGGTGTGGGAAGGCGATGCGTGGGACGACTGGACCAATGACATCGGCGGCCCGGGCAAGCTGACCAAGTCCGGTATCGGCTGGCTGCGCCTGAGCGGTGACAACAGCTTCAACGGCGCCATCGTGCGCGACGGCGTGCTGGAACTGGACGGTGCGAATGCACTGACCGCTTCGGTCGATGTACAGGGCGGCCAGTTCCTGCTCAACGGCAGCCTGGTGTCCACCACGCTCAACAGCCTGGGGGGAAGCAGCGTGATCTCCACCACGGGCGTGCTCGAGGGTTCGGCGCTCAACGTGACCGGCGGTTCGGTCACGTTCAACGGTCTGCAGCAGGCGGGCGACACCAGCGTCGGCAGCGGCGGCAGCTTCGTGCTCAATGGCCGGCTGCTCGACAGCTCGCTGACCTCGTCGGGTGCCACCCGCGTCAATGCCGGTGCCCTGCTGGACGGCTCGGACCTGTTCGTCACCGCCGGCACCGTGTCCTTCAACGGCGTGCAGCAGGATGGCGCGACGGTGGTCCGTGCCAAGGGCACCTTGAAGGGCGTCGGCACGCTGGGCAGCACCCGCGTGGAAGGCATCATCGCCCCGGGCAACTCGATCGGCACGCTGACCATCAACGGCGATTACGTGCAGACCGCCACCGGCATCTACCAGGCCGAGCTGGCCCCGGGCAGCCGCAGCGATCTGCTGCGCGTCACCGGTACGGCCACGCTGGATGGCACCCTGAAGGCACTGCCGGAAGCCGGCGTGTACTACCTTGGTGAGCAGTTCAACTTCCTGCAGGCTGCCGGTGGCATCAACGGTCAGTTCGCCACGACCGACTTCTCGGCCTTCTCGCCGTTCCTGAAGTTCAGCCTGGGCTACAGCGCCAATGGGCTGCGCATCGACGTCGCCCGCGGCAACGCGCTGGCCAGCGCTGCGGTCACGCCGAACCAGATCGCCGTGGCCACCAGCGCCGATGGCCTGGCCATCAACCAGGGCCTGCCCAAGCCGCTGACCCAGCTGTTCCCGGCCCAGGTCGGTGCGGCACTGGACGCGCTGAGTGGTGAAATCCATGCCGCCACGCCGATGGCGCTGGTGGAAAGCAGCCGTTACCTGCGTGATGCGGCGCTGAGCCGTGCCGTGGGTGTGCGTTCGCCGGGGGCCGCGGATGAGGCGGCCGGTGGCGGCGCGTGGGTGCAGGCGATCGGTGGCAGCGGCAAGCTCGACGGCGATGCCAATGCCGCGCGCACCGATTCCAACAGCAATGGTCTGCTGGTCGGTGCCGATCATGTGTTCGGCGGCGGTTGGCAGGTCGGTGGACTGGTTGGTACCGGCCGGACCGACATCAAGCAGGCCGCGGGTCGCGGCGCCCGGTCGGAGATCGACAACACCCACTTCGGTGCCTACGTGGGCAATCAGTGGGGGGCGTTCGGTCTGCGCGCCGGTCTGGGTTATTCCCGCCATGACGTGGACAGCAAGCGTCAGCTGACGTTTGCCGGCTACCAGGATGCGCTGTCGGCCACGTACGACGCCACCACCCGCCAGGGCTTCATCGAGGGCGCATACCGCTTCGGTGGTCGCGAAGGTGGCCTGGAGCCGTACCTGCAGTTCGCGCGCGTTGAGGTGGACGTGGACGGCATCACCGAGCAGGGCGGTGCTGCGGCACTGCACGGCCAGGTCGCCGACACCCGCACCAACGTGGCGACCGCCGGCGTTCGGTTCGACAAGGGCCTGAAGACCTCGTGGCAGCAGGAAAGCTGGCTGCACGTGCGCGGTGGCGTCGGTTACCGCCGTGCCTCCGGCGACCGCAGCCAGGTCGCCGATCTGGCCTGGACCGGCGGCAGCAGCTTCGCGGTCAGCGGTGCGGCGATTGCCGACAACGCCGTGGTCGCCGAGCTGGGCCTGTCGGCCTGGTTGAGCCCGCGCAACCAGCTGGAGCTGGGCTACAACGGCACCTTCGGTGACGACGCCCGCGACCGCAGCGTCACCGCGCGCTGGTCCGTGCAGTTCTGATCCAGCGGTACTGGTAAACGGGAAAAGGCGGCCATTGGCCGCCTTTTTCTTGCCTGCGGCCGTGAGGTCGCGATCGCCACTTGCGCCGTGATCATCCAGCGTGGGAGGGTCAGACAGGCGGGGGCCGTCCGTGCCACTCTGCATTCACAAGGAAGTGTCGATGAACGTTACCGAAGGCTTCGATCGCAAGCACGCCACGCATTACCACCGGTTGCTTGTCCTGCTGGCGTTCGCGTCCGGCCTCATGCTGGTGGCTGGATTCTTCGAGCAGTCGCCCAGCGCGCTGCCCAAAGAAGCGCGCATCCTCCTCGCAGCACTCTCCCTGCTGACGACCACCGCCAGCTACCTGGTGATCAAACAGATCCAGTACGCCTTTCCGTTTGTCGGCATATCGTCCATCGCCTTTGCCGCCTCGCTCTGGGCGTTCGGTGCGCCAACGGCCCTCGTCCTGCTGCTGGCCATACCGGCTGCCCTCCTTTCGCTGGTCTCCCTTGTCCTCAAGGGCAGGGCCGATGGGATCGACCACCGGGAGTAAGCGGCCACGCTCGACGCCGCGCGGCCGGTCTCGCAGAATTGTCGCCTGTCGTTTGTCGGAACAGCCCCATGAAAACCAAACAGGACATCGTCGAAAACTGGCTGCCGCGTTACACCGGCGTGCCGTTGGAGCAGTTTGGCCAGCACATCCTGCTGACCAACTTCGGTGGCTACCTGCACACCTTTTCCCAGCTGACCGGTGCCCCCATCCAAGGCGCGGACCGGCCCATGGCCAGCGTCACCAGCGACGACATCACCCTGATCAACTTCGGCATGGGCAGCCCGAACGCGGCCATCATCATGGACCTGCTGTCGGCGGTCATGCCCAAGGCGGTGCTGTTCCTGGGCAAGTGCGGTGGGCTCAAGCGCAAGAACCAGCTGGGGGACCTGATCCTGCCGATCGCCGCGATCCGCGGCGAGGGCACTTCCAGCGACTACCTGCCGCCGGAAGTCCCGGCCCTGCCGGCTTTTGCCCTGCAGCGCGCGGTCTCGACCATGGTCCGCGACCTCGGCCACGACTACTGGACCGGCACCGTCTACACCACCAACCGCCGGGTCTGGGAGCACGACGAGGCCTTCAAGGAAAAGCTGCGGGTGATGCGCTGCATGGCCATCGACATGGAGACGGCGACCCTGTTCGCGGCCGGTTTTGCGAACCACATCCCGATCGGGGCCTTGCTGTTGGTGTCCGACCAGCCGATGATTCCCGACGGCGTGAAGACCGAGGTCTCCGACGCCAAGGTCAGCTCACAGTTCGTCGAGAACCATATCCAGATCGGTATCGAGGCGCTTAAGCTGATACGGCGCAACGGCAAGTCGGTCCGCCACCTGCGTTTTGACGAGTAACGGCAATGGAACGGATGGACGTCTTGGGGCGTGCCATCCACAGGGGTAGTGAATGGACGTGGCGGCACAAGTAGTGGAGTTCTGGCGCGACGCCGGACCGCAGCAGTGGTTCGCGCGCGATGACGCGTTCGATGCGCGGTTTCGCCATCAATTCCAGGAAGAACATTTTGCCGCCGCCCGCCGCGCGCGCGAGCATTGGTTGAGCAGCGCAGAAGGCGCGCTGGCGCTGATGATCCTGCTCGACCAGTTCCCGCGCAATTGCTTCCGCGATACGGCGCACGCCTACGCCACCGATGGCCTGGCGCGCCATTACGCCATGCGTGCGGTGGAAGAGGGCCTGGATCTGCAACTGGTGCCCAAACTGCGGGCCTTCATCTACCTCCCGTTCGAGCACTCCGAGGATCCGCAGGACCAGGAACGTTCGGTGGCGATGTTCGATGCGCTGGGCGACAAGGAATACCTGCAGTTCGCCGAACTGCATCGCGACATCATCCGCCGCTTCGGGCGCTTCCCGCACCGCAATGCGGTGCTGGGGAGGATGCCGACGCCGGAAGAGCTGGATTATCTGGCCGAGGGTGGGTTTGCGGGTTGACCGGTGGAAGGACGCCACCGGCGCCACGAACAAAAAAACGCCGGCAATGCCGGCGTTTTTCTTACCCGCAACGTGCTGAAGATCAGTACTTCGGCACGCCGTTGTCCACCTCGTTCGACCAGGCGTCGATACCGCCGGTGATGTTGGACACCTTGGTGAAGCCCAGGGCACGGAACTGCTCGGCGGCCTGCGCGCTGCGGCCACCGTGGTGGCACAGGAAGGCCAGCGCGGTGTCCTTGGGCAGGGATTCCAGGCGGGCGCGGTTGTCACCGTCGAAGGTTTCGAACGGGGCGTTGATCGTCGCGATCGCACGCTCGTCGGCCGGACGCACGTCGACCACGGTGATGCTGCCGGCGCGGAGCTGGTCATCAGCGTCGCGCACGCTCAGTTCCTGAACGGCCTTGGGCGCGTTCGGGTTGTCGATCGCCAGGCCCTTGCCGCGGATGTCGTCGACCCAGTCGATGGTGATGCCTTCGGCGCGGCGGGCGCTGGCCAGATCGAACTGCACGCGCAGGCCGTTGGACTCGGCGGCGATCGCGTTGTCGTCGTGCGGGGCGAGCTGGAAGTTCGGCTGGAAGCGCGCGTCGATGCCCAGCTGCAGCGAGGCACCCGGGGAATCGGCCAGCGCGCCACGCAGCATTTCCACGGCGGCCGGGGTCACGGTGATGCGCGGCGGGGTGCGGTCGGGGGCGGCAAGGCCGAGCACACTGCTCAGCTCACCGTTGCCGGCCATCTGCAGGATGATGTCGCTGCCACCGATCAGCTCGCCGTCGATGTACAGCTGCGGAATGGTCGGCCACTCGCCATAGGCTTTGATGCCTTCGCGGATGTCGGCGTCGGCGAGCACGTTGACGTGGTCGAACTCCACCCCGAGGTCCTGCAGGGCGCCGACGGCTTTGGCCGAGAAACCGCACTGCGGCATGCTCGGCTGACCCTTCATGAACAGCACGACGCGGTTGGCGTTGAGAATGGATTCGATGCGCGAGCGCAGGGCGGGATCAAGGAACATGACGGTCAGGGTCCGGATATGCGAACCGTCTATTCTACGCGGCATGGCATCATGGGGCATGACCGTACCGGAAACGTTGTATCGCATTCCCCGCCGCCCCTGGCGCTGGCTGCCGTGGCTGGTGCTGTCGCAGCTGCTGGTGGTGCTGGTCTGGGCCGCCTGGGGCTGGCGCTACGGCCTGCCGCTGATGGTGGCCACGCATGTCCTGTTCATGGTGCCGGTCTTCCTCCCCAACAGCCGCTTCTACGCCCCCGTGCTCAGCCGCCTGCCCGGGGATGCCCGCAAGGTCTGGCTGACCATCGATGATGGCCCGTCGGCGGAAACCCCGGCGGTGCTCGATCTGCTGGACCGCTACGAGGCCAGGGCGACCTTTTTCCTGGTTGGTGAACGCGCGCAGGCGCAGCCGGACCTGGTCCGCGCGATGCTGGCCCGGGGGCACAGCCTGGGCAACCACAGCCACCGCCACCCGCAGACGCGTTTCTGGCGGCTGGGGCGACAAGCCATGGCCGCGGAGATCGCGCAATGCCAGCAGGCCCTCACCGCGATCGCCGGCACGCCACCGCGCTGGTACCGCTCGGTGGTCGGGATGACCAATCCATTCGTGGCCCCCGCGTTGAAGCAGTGGCAGCTGACCCGGGTGGGCTGGAGCGCGCGCGGTTTCGACGGGGTGGAGTGCACGCCCGATCAGGTGGTCGAACGGATCACCCGTGATCTGGCGCCGGGCAGCATCGTGCTGCTGCACGAGGGCGCCGCACATGGCCACAACCTGGCCATCATCGAGGCGGTGCTGCAGGCGGTGCAGGCACGTGGCCTGCACGCCGGGCTGCCGGACTGAGGCCGAGGGCTACGCCGGCGGGAGTGCGGGGATCAGCTCAGGGAGCCGATGATCATCAGCAGCACCACACCGAGGATGCTGCCGATCGAGATCACCAGGCCGAGGATCGCGAACACGCGGCGGCGGTCTGCCTGCACTGCACCGGCAACGCCCAGGCCAAAGGCCACCAGCTGCATCAGGGCCGTGCACATCAAGCCGAGGCCGACCAGGATCGCCGACATCGAGGTCTCCTCCATGCCGCCGGGCGTGGTGGTCTCGATGATGCCGGCGATGACGATCAGGCCCAGCATCAACACGGCACCGCACAGGGCGGTAATGAACGCGGCAATACCCATGCCGGAATGAGGGGTGTGCATCAGGGCTCCTTGTCGATGCGGTGAAACGGAGGAATCACGGGGTGAGGGGCTGCGCGGCCGCGGCGTCTGTTGGCGGATGCGAGGCGTGCCACTGGTCGCGGATCCAACCGCCAAGCGACAGCTGTGCGATCAGCAGACCCAGCGTCACCAGCAGCGCGATGATGCCGAACAGGCGGCGCCGGCGCGGCTGCAGCACGCTGCCCAGGCCGAGCAGCAGGGCCAGGATGGCCAGGCCGACACTGCTGCCGAGCAGCGCCGCCAGCGACCACGGCAGCTCGCGCATGGCCGCGTGTTCGGGCGCATGCGCGTAATGCATGCTCAGCAGCAGCATCACCAGGCCACAGGCGCTGACGATCAGCGCGGCGATGCCAAGCGCGGAATGTCGGGTCTGTCGGGGCATGGGCGGCTCCTTGCCGGAAGGGGGGCGGGAGTATGCGCGTGTGCGGCCCGCGGCGCGAGCCACGGCGACTACGCAGCGAGCGGACGATCGCCGACGATCAGCCAGTTGTTGAACGGGGTATTGCCGTACAGCGGTGTCATCCGCAGCTGCAGCCCGGCGGTTTCCAACGGAGTGCGCAGGCTCCCGGCATCGGGATAGTGGCGTGGACGCGTGCCCATCCAGCCCACCAGGTGCGCGAGCATGTCGGTGATCCGCGTGGTCCGGTCGCGGCCACTGTGGTCAGCCAACGTGGTGCGGATCACCAGCCGCGCCCCGGGTGCCACGCGCGCGGCGGCATCGTGCAGCAGTTGAGTCTGCGCGGGTGCGGGCAGGTACTGCAGCACGTCGAGCAACGCGACGTTGCCGAGGTGGGCGGGCAGGGCCGCGCTGGCGTCCATGCAGGTGAACCGTGCATCCGGCAGCGCGGCCCGGGCACCGGCCTGCTCGGCGCGGGCGACCTTGCCAGCGTCGATGTCCACGCCGTGATACGGAAGTGTACTGCCCTGCTGGCGCAGCACGTGCGCCAGCAGCCCCAGGCCGCAGCCGATATCCAGCAACGGCGCCACAGGCGCATCGTTCAACGCCGCGAGCACGCCGGGATACAGCGGATCACTGCCGAGCTTGCCGCGGCTGTAGTAATAATCGCGGCGATTGCCGAACCGCTGCGGCGGCAGGAACGCCGTGGCGATCCGGCGGGCCTGCTCCCTGGCCAGCGGCAGCGTGGCCTCGCTCAGCGGGTCGGCTCCGCCCACAGCACGCGCGTGACTTCGAAGGCGCGCTGGTGCCACAGCGTGTACATCGCGGCGGACGGATGCAGACCATCCTCGGCCAGCATGACGCGCTCGCCGCCCAGCTGGCGGCTCAGGTCGGTGATGTCGACAAAGGCCACGTCATGTTCGGCGCAGATGGCCGCAGCGGCAGCGTTGTAGGCATCCAGTTCCTGCCCGATCTGCACGCGGTCGCGGCCGGATGCCACGGCATAGGGGGTCACGCCCCAGTCCGGGATCGAGAGCACCAGCACGCGCGGTGCACGCTCGCCGGCGAAGGCGAGCGCGCGCTGCAACAGCGCGGTGAAGCGCGGGCGGTACTCGTCCACGCTGCGTCCACGGTATTGATCATTGACCCCGATCAGCAGGCTCACCAGCGCGAACGGACCCTGCGGTGCGTCGGCATCGATGCCGGCCTCAAGCTCGTCGGTGGTCCAGCCGGTGGTGGCAATGATCGTTGGATCGTCCACGTCCACGCCGATATCGCGCAGGGCGGCGGCCAACTGCGTCGGCCAGCGCCCGGACGGCTCGACGCCTTCGCCGATCGTGTAGGAATCGCCCAGCGCCAGGTACGGCCGGCCCATCAGGCCACCGCGCTGCGCGGCTTGAGCGGGACCACCTTGGTGTTGGCCTCGGCACGGCGTGCCAGGGCGCGGTCGATGCGCGCGAACACATCGCGCATCACCTCCGGCTCGGGCAGCAGGGTCACGCGGAAGTGGTGGCGGTAAGGCACGTTGAAGCTCGAGCCCGGGACCACCAGTACGCCTTCTTCGTTCATCAGTTCCAGCGCGAAATCATGGTCGTCGAAGCTGCGTGCCGCCGCACCGACCACCGCCGGGAACGCGTACAGCGCGCCGGCCGGGGCCACCAGCGACAGATGCTCGCTGGCGTTGCAGGCTTCGATCACCGCGCGGCGGGTTTCATACAGACGGCCACCCGGCGCGCACAGCGGCGAGATGGTGTCCGGCCCGTTGACCGCGGCATCGATGGCGTACTGGCCCGGCACGTTGGCGCACAGGCGCAGCGCGCTGAGCAGGTCCATCGCCGCACGGAACTCGCCCAGCCGCTCGGCCGCGCCGGACAGCATCGCCCAGCCCACGCGCCAGCCGCAGGCGCGATGCACCTTGCTCAAGCCGCTGAAGGTGATGCAAGGGTGCTCGCCGGCCAGCGGCGCGACGGCATGGAACTGCGCGTCGTCATACAGGATCTGGTCGTAGATCTCATCGACCATCAACAGCAGGTTGTGCTTGGCGGCGATGGCCACGATGCGCTCCAGCAGATCGCGCGAGTAGCTGGCGCCGCTGGGATTGTTCGGGTTGATCAGCACGATCGCGCGGGTGCGCGAGGACACCAGCGCCTCGATCTCGACCGGGTCGGGCTGGAAGCCGTTCTCCGGTGCGCAGCGGTAATACACCGGGCGGCCATCGTTGAGGATGGTCGCGGCCGACCACAGCGGGTAATCCGGCGAGGGCACCAGCACTTCGTCGCCCGGGTTGAGCAGGGCGCGCAGCGACAGGTCGATCAGCTCGCTGACGCCATTGCCGATGAACACCCGATCCGGGTGCGCATCGGGTGCGCCGCGACGGGCGTAGGCGGCGGCGATGGCTTCGCGCGCCTCCGGCAGGCCCTGCTGGTGGGTGTACGGGTCGGTGCGGCCCATGTCATCGGCGATCGCGCGCTGCAGGTGCTCAGGCGCGCGGAACCCGAAGTTGCCCGGGTTGCCGATGTTGAGCTTGATCAGCTTGCGGCCCTGGGCCTCCAGCTCCCGCGCTCGTCGCGCCAGTTCGCCCCGGATCTCGTAGCGGACTTCGGACAGGCGCTCGCGGGTGGCGAGCGGCTTCAGCGGGGGCGTGGACATGAACGGGCCGTCATTCAGGCATGGAAACCGCATGGTAGCGGAATTGTTGCGTTGCAGGGCAAGCGTTTCCGGCCCAACGCCTAGCCCTGCAAGGCAGTTGCAGATGAAAGGATTTCCACCCGTCCACGCCTGCGCCGCTCCGCCGCGGCAACGCCTGGTCGCCACACCCATTAGAATGGGCACGATGAGCGAACCCACTGATTACCTTGCCCTGCAGACCATTGGCTGGCCCTGGCCGGGCGGCCCGGAGCTGCCGGACTGGCAGGCCCTGTTCGAGCAGTTCCCGCAGGCGCGCCCGGGCCGGGTGATCGAGCAGCATCGCACCGGCTACATCGTCTCCGATGCGCCCGAAGCGGCGATCAAGACCGAATCCCCGCCGGAATGGCAGCGCCCACGCTTCCCCAGCCACGAGCGCGCGGCGGTAGGCGACTGGGTGCTGCTGGAGGGCATCAAGATCGTGGCCCTGCTGCCGCGGCGCACCGCGATCAAGCGCGGCGCGGCCGGCGAGCATTACCACCAGCAGGTGATCGCGGCCAACATCGATACGGTGTTCATCGTCTGCGGGCTGGATGCGGACTTCAATCCGCGCCGGATCGAGCGCTACCTGCTGCTGGTCGGCGGGGGCGGTGCACAGCCGGTGGTGGTGCTGACCAAGGCCGACCAGACCGAGTACAGCCAGGACGCCCTGGACGTGCTGGAAGAACTGGCAGCGCAGAATATTCCGCTGCTGGCGATCAACGGCAAAGACCCGGCCAGCGCCTCGGCCCTGTTGCCGTGGCTCGCCGCTGGCCAGACCGTGGTACTGGTCGGCTCCTCCGGTGCTGGCAAGTCGACCCTGACCAATACGCTGCTCGGCCACGAGCGCATGAAGACCGCCGATGTGCGCGTCAACGACTCGCGCGGCCGCCACACCACCACCCACCGCGCACTGATTCCGCTGCCGGCCGGCGCCTGCCTGATCGACACCCCTGGCATGCGCGAGCTGAAGCCGACCGGTGAAGAGGCCCTGAGCGAAGGCGGCTTCTCCGACGTGGAAGCCCTGTCGGCGCAATGCCGTTTCCGCGACTGCGCCCACCAGCGTGAGCCGGGCTGTGCGATCCGCGCGGCCATCGATGACGGCACGCTGGATGAAGAGCGCCTGCTCAACTACTTCAAGCTGAAAGAAGAAGTGGCTGCCGCCGCGGCCAAGCTGGCCGTGCGCCAGGCGCAGCAGGCCATCGAGCGCAAGCACGTGGGCAAGGGCGCGCAGTGGCGGCCGGGCGGAAAGGGCGGCCGACGATAGCTTTTGCTACTGTCCGTCCATGGACACGCCAATGACCGTGGATCGTGACGTCGCCCACCACACCGCGCTCGATGCCCAACTGGTCGAGGCGGTGGGCGGGATCAAACTGCTGGGGCTGACCAGCTGGCCGGCCGCGCTGCAGGCGCCGTTCCTGGCCAGCGTCGCCCGCGGGCAGCCGGTGCTCCCGCAGGTCGACTACCCCAAGCTCGATTTCACCGATACCCGCCACCGGCTGGCCGCGATCAGCGCGCAATGCGATCCCGACCATCCCATCGGCCTGTACGTGCAGCGCTCGGCGCACAGCTGGGACCAGGCTGCCGGCCTGCTGGAATCGCTGGGCACCGCCGAGGTGGATCGTTACTCGGTGGAACTGTTCGGCGCGCCCGAGCAACCGCTGCCCGGCAACGGCCCCAGCACCCGCGACGCCGCCCGCCACTTCATCCAGATCGCGCAGGAACTGGACCACGAGCTGCTTGCGCCCGAAGAACAGGTGCCGGTCTCGGCCACCGCGCTGCAACTGCAGTTGCAGAGTGATCTGGATGCCTTCTTCGAATCGCGGATCATCAGCGTCCACCTCGATCCGGACCTGATCTCCAAGGCGGCCGCCGGCCCGAACCGGATCCGCCTGCGCACCAGTGCGCGTTTCAGCGCCTACGACCGTGCGCAGTTGTTCCATCACGAGGCGCTGGTGCATTCCTTGACCGCGCTCAACGGCCGCGAGCAGCCGCACCTGCCCAGCCTGGCGCTGTCCTCGCCGCGGGTCACCGCGACCCAGGAAGGACTGGCGACCTTTGCCGAGCAGATCACCGGCAGCATCGACATCGAGCGCCTCAAGCGCATCAGCCTGCGCACCGAAGCCATTGCCATGGCGCGCGAAGGAGCCGATTTCATCCAGGTGTTCCGCTACTTCTGCGAGGCCGGCCAGAACAACGAAGAGAGCTTCGCCTCCGCCCAGCGCGTGTTCCGCGGCGTGCCCCCGAGCGGTGGCGCGGCCTTCACCAAGGACACGGTGTACCTGCGCGGGCTGGTCTCGGTGCACACCTTCTTCCGCCACATGCTGGCCGAAGACCGCCTGCAGGTCTGCCGCTGGCTGTTTGCCGGCAAGATGTCGCTGACCGATGCGATCGCCTTCGCGCCGCTGTTCGAAGAGGGCATCCTGCGCCCGCCGCGCTGGTTGCCGCATTGGGTCAGTCGCGCGAACGGATTGGCCGGCATGCTTGCGTTCTCCTTGTTCGCCAATCGCATCCGCATGGATCAGCTCGCCCCCGAGTAGTGCCGGCCGCTGGCCGGCAAGCTCGCGCGCCTTCCACAGGCACCCAGTGCGTCAATGAGCACTGCATCGCAATTCATCTGCGATGCGCTGAACCGTAAACATCCTTTCATCTTCCGCTCGCATGCTGGTCATGCACCTGCATTGCGCAGGTCATCTTCCCCCATGTAACGGACGACCATGCTTACCCGACCCCTGACGATCGCGGTGGCGCTCGCGCTGTGCGCCGCCCATGCCAACGCCAACGCTGCCGATGTAGACGCCACCGCTGCTGCCAACGTCGCGCTCAGTGCGCAGACCCTGGACACCGTTTCGGTGATCGGCCAGGGCGAGACCCGCCAGGTGCAGCGCATCACGGCCGTGGACAAGGAAGTACTGCCGCCGGGCACCAGCGGCCAGAAGATCCTCGATCGCCTGCCGGGCGTCTCGGTACAGTCCAACGATGCCTTCGGTGCCAACGAAGAATCGCAGACGATCAGCCTGCGCGGCTTCGACAAGAGCCGCCTGGGCTACACGCTGGATGGCATTCCGCTGGGCGACAACAGCTACGGCAACTACAACGGCCTGAGCATCGCCCGTGCGCTGATCGCCGAGAATCTCGCCGGTGCGGAACTGTCGCAGGGCATCGGCTCGCTGGGCGTCGCCTCGACCAGCAACCTCGGCGGCACCATCCAGTACTTCTCGCAGGACCCGTCCACCGAGTTCGGCGGCAAGGCCAGCGTCACCGTCGGCGATGACAACCAGCGCCGCGGCTACCTGCGCGTGGACACCGGCGACATCAATGGCTTCTCGGCTTATGTGTCCGGCGTGCATCAGGATTCGGACATGTGGGCCGAACCGAACCAGAACCAGACCACCCGCCAGTTCAACGCCAAGGCGGTCTGGAACGTGGGTGACAACCGCTTCGGTGCCTTCGCTGCCACCTCGCGCGTGAGCCAGGCCAACTACGCCTACCTGTCCAAGAGCATGCTCGCACGTGGCCTCGGCTGGGACTGGAACATCTACGCACCGGACTGGGATCGCGCGGTCGCCGCCGCGTACTGCGCACCGGGCACCTACAACGCGCAGAAGTGTGCGTTCACCGGTGGCGTCAACAGCATCGATGACGCGTACTACCAGAGCCGCGCGCTGCGCGACGACAACCTGTACTCGCTGGATGCCGACCTCGCGCTGGGCGACAGCGCCCGCCTGAAGCTGCTTGGCTACCACCATGAGAACCGTGGCCAGGGCCACTGGTGGGCACCGGGCCAGCCGTCCAACCCCGGCACCCCGGAGATGCTGCCGATCTCCATCCGCAGCACCAACTACACCATCAACCGCCAGGGCATCACCGCCGCGCTGAGCTGGCAGTGGGGCATCCATTCGCTGGAAGCAGGGCTGTGGTATGAGCGCAACGACCACAACGTCGAGCGCAATTTCTACTACATCAC
Source organism: Stenotrophomonas sp. TWI273 (assembly GCF_039674765.1). Taxonomy (NCBI): domain Bacteria; kingdom Pseudomonadati; phylum Pseudomonadota; class Gammaproteobacteria; order Lysobacterales; family Lysobacteraceae; genus Stenotrophomonas; species Stenotrophomonas sp. TWI273. The sequence goes on along the minus strand of NZ_JBDJOA010000018.1, from coordinate 1,183 downwards.
CGGTCCGTTCCTGGATGACGGCTACCTCAACCACCCCGACCGCCGCCTGTTCGATCAGGACTTCGACATCCGCACGCGCCAGTTCTACGTGCAGGACCGCATGCGCTTCCTGGACGACCGCCTGACCGTGGATGTGGGCATCAAGAGCCCGAACACCCGCATGACGGCCAACGCGAAGCCGGGCACGGAAGCCAGCTACGCCTCCGGCACGCTGACCGCCAAGGAATCGGTACTGCCGCAGGCCGGCATCGGCTTCAAGCTGAGCCCGAACCAGGAAGTGTTCGCCTCGTACTCGGAGAACATCGCCGCCTTCGTCGGTGGCGGCAGCGGCGGCCCGCTGCAGGTCTCGCCGGAATCCTTCGCGGCCAGCGCCGGGCTGGAACCAGAGAAGTCCAAGACGCTGGAAGCCGGCTTCCGCACCTTCGGCGAAAAGTACCAGGCCTCCATCGCGGCCTATCACGTGACCTTCGACAACCGCCTGCTCTCGCTCAATCCCTGCACCAGTATTGAAGTCGGCACGCGCCCGGAGTGCATCACGCGCTTCATCAACGTGGGTTCGGTGAAGAGCCGCGGTGCGGAACTGACCTTCATCCTCAAGCCGATGGACGGCCTGCAGTGGTACAACGCGCTCTCGTGGAACAAGACCACCTACGAGGACAACTACACCTCGGGCGGTGCGATCGTGCCGGTGGCCGGCAAGATCACGGTGGACACGCCCGAGCGCATGGCCTCCAGTGAGATCAGCTGGAACCGCGATGGTTTCTTCGCCAGCCTGCGCGCGAAGTACACAGGCAAGCGTTACTACACCTACACGAATGACCAGTCGGTGCCCGGGGTGACGACGTTCGATGCGGGCATGGGCTATTCGTTCGGGCCGGGCATGGGCCTGCGCGATATCAAGGTGTCGCTCAACGCGACCAACCTGACCAACAAGCGCTACGCCGGCCAGCTCAGTTCGTTCGCCCCGACCGATCCGACGGGTACCCGCTATGCGATCCACGCCAGTGCGCCGCGTCAGCTGTTCATGACGGTCGCTGCGGAGTTCTGACCAACGCGGGCACCGCCAACCGTCCATCGCGGTAGCCACCGACCGTTGGTCGGTGGTGCCGGTAGTGGCGGGGCGAGGGCCGGCACCCCCCACACACCGCGAAACCGGGGGGGCGGCCCCCGGCCGACCCACCAA
>NZ_JBDJOA010000017.1:0-43139 GCF_039674765.1 Stenotrophomonas sp. TWI273 | reverse complement strand
GCTCCAGGCGATGCGTGATGTGCGGGCAGCCGGCCAGCGGCCGGCTCTGCCGATGAGGGCGCGGAAAGACGCCCCCGCGTCAGCTGTCGAGTTCCAGCACCATGCGCACCAGGCCCGGCGTACCGTTCGGGTGCGGGATCGGCTGGAAGCCCAGCGAGGCGGCCAGCTGCTTCATCGGCTCGTTCTCTTCGGCAACATCACCGTACAGACGATCCAGGTACTTGCCGCGCGCCCACTTGACCAGCTTGCGCATCAACTGCCTGCCCAGGCCCTGGCCGACCAGGAAGCGGCTGACCAGGATGGCGTACTCGGCCTCGCGGGTACCGGGGATGATCGAGGCACGCGCGACCGCACCCACCACGGCTTCACCGGCGGGCAGCGACTCGGCCGCGACCAGGGTGATTTCGCTCTTGGGATTGGGATGGGTCAGGCGCTGCGTCGTTTCCGGCGACAGTTCGGTTACCGACTGCAGGAAGCGGTCGCGGATCTCTTCGGGACCGAACAGACTGAAAGCGGCATGCAGCGGCGGGCCGTCTTCCGGCCGGATGGGGCGGATCAGCAGCTCGTGGCCACTGGGTGCCTTGAAAATCTCGTGCCAGGGCGGCATGCGGTTACGGGTAGCCATACCGGTGATTCCTTGGTGGTCTTCGGATTCTCGCATCCCGGGGGCAGCGTTCCGTGAACGGATCACTCACGCCGCGCCGGACGGGAGGCGCCGGCCAGGCCGGGGTTCCGGCCTGGATTCAGGGGGTCATTCGGCCTGCTTGAGCCACTGCAGGCGGGTCGAGGCGCCGGCCTCGCCCAGGTGCTGCTTGAGCGCCGGCATGGCCGGGGCCAGGACCTGGTCGAACTGCCACGGCGGGTTGAGCAGCAGCATGCCGCTGCCATTGAGCCGCAGCGGGGAGTCGTCCGGGCGGATCAGCAGCTCGGCGGTCAGCACCGATTTCACCGGCAGCGCACAGGCCTTGCGCAGGAAATGCAGGATGGTCCGGCGCTGCTTGATCGGGAACCAGATCGCAAAGCTGGCCTGCGGCCACCGGCCCAGGATCTCGGTCACCGAGGCCAGGATGGCCTGGTACTCGGCGTCCTGCCCCTCGTAGGGCGGGTCGATCAGGACCAGCCCCCGGCCGATCTTCACGCCGTTGGCCTTGGGCGGCAGCAGCTTCTTGTTCTGGGCATAGCCATCGGCGTGATACACGGCCACCCGGCTGTCATGGGCGAACAGTGCCTTCAGCGCGGTGGCTTCGGCATCCTGCACTTCACAGACGGCCATGCGGTCCTGCTCGCGCAGGGTCTGGGCGGTCAGCAGGGGCGAGCCGGGATAGCTGATCATCGCCCCGACCGGGTTGTCGGCCTGGACTGCCTTGAGATAGCGCTCCACCACCGCGGGCAGCTGCGGCTGGGCCATCAGGCGCATCACGCCGTCTTCGGCCTCCAGCGTCTTGCGGCTTTCCTCGCTGGCCAGCAGGTAGCGGCCTGCGCCGCCGTGGGTGTCCAGCACGAAGAACGGGCTGTCCTTGCGCTTGAAAGTGTCGAGCAGGGCAAGCTGCACGATGTGCTTGAGCACATCGGCATGGTTGCCGGCATGGAAGGCGTGGCGGTAATTCATCGGCGCAGTGTACGGGGCGGCGGGCCCAGCGGCTATGCTGCGCGCATGAGCCACCCCCTGCACAACGTCCTGGTGGTCGAGGACGAAACCGCCATCGCCGATACCGTTCTGTATGCACTGCGCAGTGAAGGCTACGGCGCCCAGCATTGCCTGCTCGGCGGGGAGGCGCTGGCCCGGCTGCGCCAGCACGCCTTCGATGTGGTGGTGCTGGATGTCGGCCTGCCGGACATGAGCGGTTTCGAGGTCTGCCGCACGTTGCGCACCTTCAGCGAGGTGCCGGTGATCTTCCTGACCGCCCGCAATGACGAGTTCGACCGGGTGCTCGGCCTGGAGCTGGGGGCGGATGACTATATGGCCAAGCCCTTCTCGCCGCGCGAGCTGGTGGCGCGGGTGCGCGCGCGCCTGCGCCGGTCCGCAGCCCCGGCCGACACCACCGGCTGGCAGCAGCTTGGGCGCTTCTCGATCGACCGCGAGGGCAGCCGGATCCGTTTCGGTGACCAGCCGCTGGACCTGACCCGCTACGAGTACGCGCTGATGGCGGCCCTGCTGCAGCGCCCCGGCGCGATCCTCAGCCGCGCCCAGCTTATGGACCGCGGCTGGGACAGCGACGCCGACAGCGCCGACCGCACCGTCGATACCCACGTCAAAACCCTGCGTGCCAAGCTGCGTGCCGCCGGTGCCGAGACCGACCCGATCCGCACCCACCGTGGCTTGGGCTACGCACTGGAGGTGTAGGCATGCGGCTGGGCCTGAAACTGTTCCTGGGCTTCTTCCTGATCGTGGGTATCGCCGCGTTCTTCGTGATGCGTATTTTCGTCAACGAAGTGAAGCCTGGCGTGCGCCAGGCGATGGAGTCGACGTTGGTCGATGCAGCCAACGTGCTGGCTGAAATGGCCGCCGCCGATCTCAAGGCCGGGCACATCCGCGACGGCCGCTTTGTCGCCGATCTGGCGCGTGCGCAGCGGCGTGACCCGAAGGCGATGGTGTGGCGTTTTCCCAAGCGCACGCTGGATTACCAGGTCACCATCACCGATGCCAAGGGCATCGTGGTGTACGACTCGACCGGGCGCGATGTGGGGCGCGACAACTCGCGCTGGAACGATGTCTATCGCACCCTGCGTGGCGAATACGGCGCGCGTTCCAGCCCGGAAACCCCGGGCGACGATACCCACTCGGTGATGCACGTGGCCGCGCCGATCTTCGATCCGGCCGATGGGCGCCGCTTGATCGGTGTGCTCAGCCTGGCCCAACCCAACCGCAGCATCGATCCGTTCATCGCCGCCAGCCAGCGCGCCATCATGAAGCGCGGTGCCTGGCTGATCGGTCTCTCGGCGCTGATCGGCCTGCTGATGACCGCGTGGCTGATGCACGGCGTGAGCCGGCTCAATCGCTACGCCAAGGCGGTCAGCGCCGGTGAGCCGGTGCCGCCGCCGAAGCCGCGCCGCGACGAGATCGGCGATCTGGGCCAGGCGCTGGAAACCATGCGTCGCAAGCTGGAAGGCAAGGCCTACGTCGAGCAGTACGTTCAATCGCTGACGCATGAAATGAAGAGCCCGCTGGCCGCGATCCGCGGTGCCGCCGAACTGTTGCAGGAGCCGTTGCCGGATGCCGACCGTGCGCATTTTGCACGCAGCATTGAAGGCCAGGCGCAGCGGCTCACCGAAACCATCGACAAGCTGCTGGCGTTGGCCGAGGTGGAACAGTACGGCTGGCTGCACAAGCACGAGCGGCTTGCCTTGGCACCCTTGCTGCAGGCCGCGACCGATGCGGTGGCGGTGCGTGCGCAGGCGGCGGGCGTAGCACTCCATGTGGAGGTGCTGGCCGAGAGCGTGCAGGGCGACGGCTATCTGCTGCGCCAGGCGCTCAACAATCTGCTGGAGAATGCCGTGGCGTTCTCACCCGCCGGCAGCAGCATCACGCTCGGTGCGCGTGCAGAAGGCGAGGGCATCGCGCTGACCGTGGCCGACCGCGGCAGTGGCGTGCCCGAGTACGCGCTCGACCGCGTGTTCGAGCGCTTCTATTCCCTGGCGCGCCCGGGTACCGGCCAGCGCAGCTCCGGCCTCGGCCTGTCGTTCGTGCAGGAAGTGGCCCGCCTGCACGGCGGCCGGGTCAGCCTGCGCAACCGCGATGACGGCGGCGCGCAGGCGGTGTTGTGGCTGCCGTCGCGGCTGCCTTCGGTCCCGCCGCGGCGCTGACCGCCGCTGCACTTCACACTGACTTCAAACTCGGCACAAACCCCGCACACCGGCGCGCGGGAAGCTGGCCCCCTCCCAACCGAGGACGGGTCATGAAATCCCTGAAGATGCTGTTGCGGTTCGCCATTGTCGGCGGGCTGATCCTGTTGCTGCTGATTCCGCTGAGCCTGATCAAGGGGGTGATCCGCGAGCGTGAGGCCTACCGCGACGAGGCGTACCAACGCGTCGCGCAGAGCCGCGCCGGCGCGCAGATTCTGACCGGCCCGATCCGGGTGGTGCCGTGGACCGAAACCCGCGAAGTCGAGGTCGTGGATGCGGCCGGCACCAAAAAGAAGGAAAAGCAGGTCGAGCAGGGCCAGTGGCTGCAGATGCCGGCCACGCTCACGGTGGACGGCGTGATGCAGCCGGACGAGCGCCGCGTCGGCCTGTTCCGCGTCCCGGTCTATAGCTGGAAGGCCACGATCAGCGCCGCGTTCGCCGATGACGACTACCCGGTGAAAGCCGGCCGCGTGTATGGCACGCCCTTCCTGACCGTGGGCATCGCCGATGTGCGTGGCCTGGTCGGTTCGCCGAACCTGCGCGTGGATGGCAACGCCGTGACGCTGTTGCCCGATGCCGGCGGCGTCAGTGGCATCGGCACGGGCCTGCATGTCGGCTTGCCGGGCCTGGCGGATGAACGGGGTGGCGTGCTCAAGGGCAGCAAGGTCGAGCTGGAGCTGGTGCTGGATGGCACCCGGTCGCTGTCGGTGGTGCCGGTGGGCGATGACAGCCGCATCGCGCTGCGCTCGCCCTGGCCGCACCCGCTGTTCGGTGGCAGCTTCCTGCCCAACGAGCGCAAGGTCGACGCGCAGGGCTTCGACGCCCAGTGGGCGGTGTCCTCGCTGGCCTCGCGTGCCCAGCACCAGCTGCGCAACCGCCCGGACATCGACGCCGAGGCGGTAAGCGTGGAGCTGGTCAATCCGGTCGATGTCTATACCCAGGCCGACCGCGCCAGCAAGTACGGCATCCTCTTCATCCTGCTCACCTTCGTCGGCTTCATCCTGTTCGAGCTGATCAAGCAGCTGCGCATCCACCCGCTGCAGTACCTGATGGTCGGCCTGGCGTTGGCGATCTTCTTCCTGCTGCTGCTCAGCCTCTCCGAGCACATCGCGTTCTGGCAGGCCTATGCACTCTCGGCGCTCGCCTGTATCGGCATCCAGACCGTGTATCTGTCCGGCGTATTGAAGAGCTGGAAACGCGGCCTGGGCTTCGCGCTGATGCTCAGTGCCCTGTATGGCGCGCTGTACGGGCTGCTGATCTCGGAGAACAACGCGCTGCTGATGGGCTCGCTGCTGCTGTTCGGCGTGCTGGCCGCGGTGATGTGGGTGACCCGCCGGGTCGATTGGTACGAACTCGGCGCACGCCTGAGCTGAGGAACGGACATGAGCTTGCGCCGCTGTCTGCAGGAACGAGTGCGCCGGGCGCTGCCCGCCCGGCTGGAGGTGGCTTCGCTGCTGGAGGGCGAGGCCTCGGGATGGCCGTCACCGCTGAGGGCGCTGCCCGGTACGCCGGCAGCGCCGGGGCTGCTGCGTTTCGGCTTGGCCCCGGCCACCTGCGAGGCGATCACCGTGCACGGGCTACGCTTTCTGGAACAGGCACGGCAGGCGCGCGGACGCCTGCCGCTGCCGCACTGGTGTGGCGACTATCGGCCGTGGCGTGAGGGTGCACAGGCGTTGCGTGAGGTCGGCATCCGCGGGTTGCCCGCGGACTGGCCGGTGCATGCGGCGGTCTACGCCAGCGCCTCGGAAGACCGCAGCCGCTGGTTGCTGGTACTGCCTGCCCGTGGCCAGCTCTGGTACGGCTGGATGGCGTGACCATGACTCTTGGCCCGGGGGCACCGGGACCACGCCCGATAGACTCGGGGATTGTTCGTGGTCTGGCCGAGAGGCGGGGGTAATCGTGTTCAAGTGGGGCATGTTGAGCGTGGCATTGGCATTGAGTGGCGTCGCCGATGCACAGACGAAGGAAACGGTGGACCTGGACATGGTCAGCCGCATCCGCCAGGAAGCCTTCCACCGGTCGCAGGTGATGGCGACCTTCAGCCATCTGACCGAGCAGATCGGCCCGCGCCTGACCAATTCGCCCGCGATGGGCGAGGCCAATACCTGGACCCGCAGCAAGTTCAACGAGTGGGGCCTGGTCAACGTCCATGACGAGGCCTTCGATGCGTTCGGCCGCGGCTGGGAGTTCAGCAACGCCAGCGTGGAACTGCTGAGCCCGCGCGTGGCGCCGCTGTATGCGCTGCCGAAGGCCTGGACCCCGGGCACCAACGGCCCGGTCGAGGGCGAGGTGATCAAGGTCGAGATCAAGAAGCTCGCCGATCTGGATCAGTACAAGGGCAAGATCGCCGGCAAGATCCTGCTGCTCAATGATGCACGCGACTACGAACGGGCAACCAAGTCCGATTCGCACCGCCACGATGACGCCGGCCTGGCCGAGCTGCAGGTGTTCGCGGTGCCCAAGGACGTCGCCGATGCCAAGGCCGACCGTGCCAAGAAGGCCAAGGAGTTCCTGGAGAAGCAGGAACTGACCCGTGCCACCAACGCCTTCTTCGCCGAGCAGGGCGTGCTGGCCACGATCAGCATCAGCGGCTGGGACAACGGCATCATCCGCGTCGGCGGCGGTGGCTCACGCAAGGCGGGCGAACCGGTCGGCGTGCCCGAGCTGGCGATGATGGCCGAGCACTACAACCAGCTGGTGCGGGCGGTCGACCAGAAGCAGGCGGTCAAGCTGCGCGTGAATGTCGAGGCCCGTTTCACCGATACGCAGGACCAGCCGGGCTACAACACGCTGGCCGAGATCCGCGGCAGCGGCAAGGCCGATGAGATCGTGATGCTCGGCGCGCACATGGATTCCTGGCACACCGGCACCGGTGCAGCCGACAACGCTGCCGGCGTGGCGGTGATGATGGAAGCCATGCGCATCCTCAAGGCGGTTGGCGCCAAGCCCAAGCGCACGATCCGCGTGGCGCTGTGGAGTGGCGAAGAGCAGGGCCTGATCGGCTCCCAGGATTACGTGTCCAAGCACTTCGCGCGCTACCCCGAGCCGACCGACCCGGCGCAGCTCAAGCTGCCGGCCTCGATGCGTGAACCCACCGGCGCCCTGCAGCGCCAGCGCGATTACGACAAGTTCTCGGCGTACTTCAACATGGACAACGGCTCGGGCCGCTTCCGCGGCATCTACGCGCAGGAGAACCTGGCCGCGGTGCCGATCTTCGAAGCGTGGCTGGCCCCGTTCCATGACGTGGGCGCGACCACCGTGGCCACCCGCAACACCGGCAGCACCGACCACATCGCGTTCGATCGCGTTGGCCTGCCCGGGTTCCAGTTCATTCAGGACCGCCTGGACTACTTCACCAACGTCCACCACAGCAACCTGGACACCTGGGACCACGCCGAGCCGGAGGACCTGAAGCAGGCCGCCGCCATCGTGGCCTCGTTCGTCTACAACGCGGCGATGCGCGATGAAAAGCTGCCGCGCAAGCCGTTGCTGACGCCCTGAAGGCTGCCGCGTGGGCCGCCGGGAAATGGCCGCCCACGCCATGCCGGGCAAGGAGTGCCCGGTTTGCGGCCGGGGCGGGGTAAAATTGCCGGGATTCCGTTTCCCGCCCTGAGCCCTCCATGACCTGCCGCACCCGTTTTGCCCCCAGTCCCACCGGCTACCTGCACATTGGTGGCGCCCGCACGGCGCTGTACTGCTGGCTGGAGGCCCGTCACCGTGGCGGCGAATTCGTGCTGCGCATCGAAGACACCGACCGCGAGCGCAGCACCCAGGGCGCGATCGACGCGATCCTGGAGGCGATGGAGTGGCTGGGCCTGGGCTATGACGAAGGCCCGATCTACCAGACCCAGCGCGTGGCCCGCTATCTGGAAGTGGCCGAGCAGCTGGTCGCCGATGGCAAGGCCTACTACGCCTACGAGACCAGGGAAGAGCTGGACGCGATGCGCGAGGCCGCCATGGCCAAGCAGGAAAAGCCGCGTTACAACGGCGCCGCGCGTGAGCTGGGCCTGCCGTACAAGGACGACCCGAACCGCGTGATCCGCTTCAAGAATCCGCTCGAGGGCACGGTGGTGTTCGACGACCTGATCAAGGGCCGCATCGAGATCGCCAACAGCGAGCTGGACGACATGGTCATCTTCCGCCCGGACGGTTTCCCCACCTACAACTTCGCGGTGGTGGTGGACGATTGGGACATGCGCATCAGCGAGGTCATCCGCGGCGACGACCACATCAACAACACCCCGCGCCAGATCAATCTGTACGAGGGCATCGGCGCCCCCGTGCCGAAGTTCGGCCATATGCCGATGATCCTGGACGAGCAGGGCGCGAAGCTGTCCAAGCGCACCGGTGCGGCCGACGTGATGCAGTACAAGGACGCCGGCTACCTGCCGGACGCACTGCTCAGCTACCTGGCCCGCCTGGGCTGGTCGCATGGCGACCAGGAGCTGTTCAGCCGCAAGGAACTGATCGATCTGTTCGATGTGACCAACTGCAATTCCAAGGCCGCGCGCCTGGACATGGCCAAGCTGGGCTGGGTCAACCAGCACTTCCTGAAGACCGAACAACCGGCCGACATCGCTCCGCACCTGGTCTACCAGCTGAACAAGCTGGGCCTGGACCTGAACGCCGGTCCGGCGCCGGCCGACGTGGTGGTGGCACTGCGCGACCGCGTGCAGACGCTGAAGGAAATGGCCGAGAAGGCGGTGGTGTGGTATCAGCCGCTGACCGAATACGACGAGGCCGCGGTGGCCAAGCACTTCAAGCCGGGCGCGGAACTGGCGCTGGGGAAGGCCCGCGAGCTGTTGGGCGCGGCCGGGGAGTGGACGGTGGAGAGCGTTTCGGCGGCACTGCATGACGTGGCGACGGCGCTTGAGATCGGCATGGGCAAGGTGGCCCAGCCGCTGCGCGTGGCCATCACCGGCACCCAGGTCAGCCCGGACATTTCACAGACGGTGTTCCTGGCCGGGCGTGAAGAGGCCTTGAAACGCATCGAGGTCGCACTCACTAAAGTACCGACGGCCTGACCACAGGAGACCGCGCATGTCCGCAAAAACCGCTTGTACCGCTCCGCATCATCACGTTCACGACGCCTCCGACTTCGTGAAGGTGGTCGAGCGCGTGTGCTCGGAACGCGGGCTGCGGCTGACGCCGATCCGCGCGAACGTACTGCGCCTGATTGCCGAGGCCGGCAAGCCGGTGAAGGCGTACGAATTGCTGGAGTGGGTGCGCAACGGCAAGGGCGTCGGTGCCGACGCCCCGCCGACGGTGTACCGGGCGCTGGATTTCCTGATGGCCAATGGCTTCGTGCACAAGCTGGAATCGGTGAATGCGTTCGTGGCGTGCCACCATCCGAGCAGTGCGCAGCATTCGGTGCCGTTCCTGATCTGCAACAGTTGCCACAGTGCGGTGGAGCTGGAGGACAAGGAGATTGTCAGCCAGCTGGAGAAACGGGCGAAGGAGCTCGGTTTCCAGCCGCAGGCGCAGACGCTGGAAGTGCATGGCCTGTGCGCGCGCTGTGCGGGGTAGGTACCGACCGTTGGTCGGTACGCTGTTGATGTTGAAAAGCCGCGCATCTGCGCGGCTTTTTCGTTTCACGGCGTCGCATCGGTCGGCTCGCGCCCTTCCGCAGCGGTATCCACTTTGACGATCACCGACATGCCCGGACGCAGGCGCGGTGCCAGCGGCTGATCGGGGTCGATGGAGATGCGGATCGGCAGGCGCTGGACGACCTTGGTGAAGTTGCCGCTGGCGTTGTCCGGACGCAGGACACTGAACTCCGAGCCGGTGGCCGGGGCGATCTGTTCGATGTGGCCGTGCAGCTTCTGGCCATCGAAGGCATCCACGGAGAAGGTGGCCGGTTGGCCGATGCGCATCTTCCAGGTCTGGCCTTCCTTGAAATTGGCGACCACCCACAAGGCATCGGGCACCAGGAACAGCAGCTGCGAGCCGGCGGTGACGTATTGGCCCAGGCGCACCGAGGCTTCGCTGACCTGACCGTCGCGCGGCGCCTGGATCACCGTGTTGGCGAGATCGATCTTCGCCAGTTCCAGCTGGGCCTGGGCCGTCTCGACGCGGGCTTCCAGGCCTTTGCGGGCAACCTGGGTGGAGGTCAGGGTTTCCTCGGCGATGCGGATCTGGGCCTGCGACTGCAGCACGCTGGCCTGCGCCGATTGCGTGGTGGTGCGGAACTTGTCACGGTCGTTGAGGGCGACCAGTTGCTGGTCGGCGAGTTCTTCGTAGCGCTTGAGTTCGGTACGCGAGCGCGAGAGCTCGGCCTGGCCGGCAGACAGGTTGGCCTGCGCGGCCTGGATCTGCGCGCGGTTCTGTGCCTGGGATTGATCGGAGTTGGCCAGCGCGGCCTTGGCGCTGTCCAGATCGGCTTCGGCCTGGACGACTTTCTCGCGGTAGATGCGGTCGTCGATGCGCAGCAGCGGCTCGCCTTGTTTGACGTGCTGGAAGTCCTTGACCAGCACCTCGGTCACATAGCCGTTGACCTGCGGCGCGAGCACGGTGATCTGGCCGCGCACGTAGGCGTTGTCGGTGGTCACCCGGGACGTCTCGAACGGCCACAGTGACCAGGCGCGCAGGATCAGCGCGATGCCGATCAGGGCGATCACGATCATGATGATCACAGCACGCAGGCTCGGCTTGAGGTACTTGGGCACGCCCGAGGGGGCCGCCGCGGGCGGCGGCGCAGGGGCGGGCGCAGCATCGGTCGGCGGCGGTGGGTTGACGTTCTCCGGGGCGGTATCGTCGTGCGGGGGTTGGGTCGACATGGGCGGGCTCATCGGGGCGCGACGCTGCCAGGCGTCGGCGCGGAAAGGGGAGGTGTCGGCGCGTGGCGTTTGCGCCATTGCTTGAGCACGGCGGTGCGCACCGCCAGCAGCAGCAACCAGCCAAGGAAGACCAGCGCGACGCGGCCGCTGAGCGCGAACACGTCATTGAACGCGCGCACGTTGGCTTCGCGGCGGGTGATCTGCGCCAGTTGCGCGGTGCCCTGCGCGCTGCGCTGCACCGGGTCGGTGATCAGCCTGGCGTAGAGCTGCTGTTGCTGTTTCAAGCGCTGGGCAACCACGTTGTCGGCCGGATCCAGTTGGCTGACCAGCGCACCGGAATACACCTGCTCGCGGTGCAGCTGGTAGGTGCCCAGCACGGCCGAGCCGGCCAGGCCACCCAGGGTCTGGGTGATGGAGAGCGTGACCAGGAAGGTGATCATGTGGTCCACGCCCTGCTTCAACGCCTGGGTGATGCCAAGCATGATCAGCGGCCCCATGAACATGCCGGCGCCGACGGACGCCAGGAACTGGCTGGCGAAGAAGTCGTGCGGGCGATCCAGGCTGGTACGGCTCTGGTCGAGCAGGGCCGCGCTGCCCAGCAGCAGGATGGCCATCAACAACTGCGGAATGAGTCGCTTCGGGCCGAAGGTGAGCGAGCTGGCGGCCATGCCGGTGATCACGCCGGCCAGGATCACCGCGAACAACGGACGCATCTGGTCCGGGCCCATGCCGAGCGTGCGCATCAGGCCGACCACGCCATAGGACTGCTCGGTGGTCAGGAAGCGGATCAGGAACGCACCGATGATGAAGTGCATCACCGGCAGGCTGGCCAGCCAGCGCGTCTGCAGCAGCGGGTTGCGGCGGTAGTGCTCGATGATGAAGGCGGTGGTGGACAGCGCGATCGAGGCGACCAGTGCCCAGCCCAGCCACGGCGTATCCAGCCACCAGCGGGTGTAGCCCTGCGCCAGCACGACGACCAGCAGGCCGACGGCGGGAGCGAGCAGCGCGAAGGTGAGGAAGTCGAGCGGTTCAAACGCCTTGATCTGTGCCCCCGGCGGGAGCTTGAGCACCACCACGGCGGCGAACGCGCACAGTGCCAGCCCGGCCTCGAACAGATACAGGTTGTGCCACTGCCCGGTGTCCACCAGGCCGGGCGAGACCAGCCACGCGATCGGCACCGCAAGCTGTGAGATGCCCACGCCGATCACCAGCAGATTGCCGGTGTATTTGCGCGGCAGCGATTGCAGCATGTACAGCGTGCCCAAGGTGCTGCAGGCCGCACCGGCGAAGCCGCTGGCCGCGCGCATCAGCACGGTGGTTTCGAAGGTGCCGACGAACAGATGCAGTACCGCCAGCGCGGCATACAGGCCCAGCCCGATCTCGGCGAACAGGCGGATGCCGTATTGCTGGCGGAACTTGAAGGCGAGCAGGTTGGCGGTGACGTTGACCATTGCATACGCGGCCACCAGCCAGCTGCCCTGCGCCGGGGTGAGCCCGAGCTGGCCCTGCAGGAACGGCAGGTTGGCACTGACCAGCGCATTGCCCAGGCCGCCGGTGATCCCGACCAGCAGCGCCACCAGCGCATAGGCGAGGCGGCGGTGCGGCGGATGCCACGGCATCGAAGCCGAGCCCGGCAGGGTCGGTTTTTCGTGCTCCTCCCAGTCCGGAACCGGCTTGAGGTACTGCGGCATCATCCCTCCCCGTCGGCAGGCCCCCGCAATCCGCCACGCAGCAATTGCAGGGCGCGCGTGGCCAGCCGGGCGCGTTCGTCACGCGTCTTGCCACGCAGCGCGGCTCCCAGCATGCCTGAGATGAGTGAAATGTCCGTCGTTTCCAGATCGGGGCGGCACAGACCTGCGGCCACCGCACGGGCAATCGGTTCGCGCAGCAGTTCGAAGATCGTTTCGCGCGCGGCCCGGATCGGGATCTGATCCGGATCCACCGCGCGCCAGTAGTCCGATAATGCCGGCGACTGCACGATCCGGTTCGCCATCCCTTCCAGCACTTCGAACAGTGCATCGTCGCGGTCGCCGAGGGTCTGCACCTGGCGCGCGATGCGGTTGACGGTGCGCTGCAGCAGCGCCTCCACCAGGGCGGCACGGTCAGGGAAGTTGCGGTACAGCGTGGCCCGGCCGACCTGGGCACGCTCGACCACCAGGTCCAACGGGGCGGTCACGCCGTGCTGGCCGAACACGGCATCGGCAGCGTCGAGGATCTGGGCACGGCGGGCGGCAGCGTCGGCACGTTGGGTAGGCATGCGCGCATCATCGGACACAACTGTCCGGCGCGGAAGGGGGGGGCGTCGGTTTTGGCACGCGCGGGTTGGCGCGCGCTGGGCAATGTCGAGGGCGGGTGAGCTCAGCGCGGCGCGGGCACGCCGTGACAGCCGCCCATGCGGGCTTCGCGGATGGGTAGATTGATCAACGCGGCGAGCACGGCCAGGCCCATGTCGGCGTACCACATCCACAGGTAGTTGCCGGTGTGCGCCAGCGCCAGGCCGCCGAGCCATGCACCAAAGAAACCGCCCAACTGGTGCGAGAGCAGGGTCAGGCCGAACAGAGTGCCGAGGTAGCGCGGGCCGAACAGCTTGCCGACCAGGCCGGCGGTGGGCGGAACGGTCGCCAACCAGGTGAAGCCGAGCGCGGCGGAGAAGACGTAGAAGGTGAGTGGGGTGGGCGGCGCAACGAGGTAGACCCCGATCATCACGGCGCGGCTGGCGTACATCCAGAACAGCAGGTACTTCATGCGGTAGCGCTGGCCGAGGGCGCCGACGATCAGGCTGCCGGCGACGTTGAACAGCCCGATCAGCGCGATGGAGGATGAGGCGACGGTGGGCGAGAGGCCACACAGCGCGATCTCGCCGGGGAGATGGGTGACCAGGAAGGCGATGTGCAGACCACAGGTGAAGAAGCCCAGATGGAGATACCAGTAGCTGCGATCGCGCACCGCGACGCGCAACTGCGCGCGCAGCCCGCCTTCATCGGTGGCGCCGGCGGTGGGCGCATGGTCGCCCGCGCGACGTCGCAGCGGCCAGGCCAAGGGCACCGAGAGCAGGGTGATCACCGCCATGGTGATCATGGACCGTGCCCAGCCGGCGGTGCCGATGATCCATTGGACCAGCGGCGCGAACACGAACTGGCCCAGCGAGCCGCCGGCATTGATGAGGCCGGCGGCGAACGACCGCTTTTCCGCTGGCAGGCGATGGGCGGTGGCGCCGATCAGGACCGAGAAGCTACCGGCGCCGGCACCGGCGGCCATCAGCAGGCCGAGGGTGAAGGTCATGCCCAGCGGGCTGGTCAGCAGCGGTGCCAGCAGCAGCCCGGCCGCCAGCAGCAGGGCACCGAAGATGAGCACAGGCAATGCGCCGCGCTGGTCGGCGACGGCCCCGAACACGGGTTGCACCGCGCCCCAGACGAACTGGCCGATGGCCAGTGCAAAGCTGATTTCGACGATGCTGACGCCGGTGCCGCGGTGGATGGGGTCGACGTAGAGGCCGGAAGTCTGGCGCACGCCCATGGTGACCATGAGGATGGCGGAGGCCGCGACCAGCAGGCCCCAATGCATGGAGGGTGCGCGGGTCGCAGGGGTTGACGTGCTCATGCGTCGGCTCCGGTGGGCAGGGCGTGGTCGAGTTGGTCGAGCAGGGCGTTGAGCCGGGCGGTCGGAGTGGGCCCGAAGGTGGTTTCCACGTCGTGTTGCGCCTGTTGCCACAGGGGACGCGCGCGGCGAAGGCAGGCCTTGCCGGCAGCGGTGATGACGATCAGGCGTTGCCGGGCGTCATCACCGCGGCGTTGTTCGAGCCAGCCGGCGCTGAGCAGGGGCTTGAGGTTGCGGGTGAGCGTGGTGCGGTCCATGCCAAGCGCCTCGGCCAGGTCGCCCAGCTGGCGCGGTGTGGGGGCGCGACGCAGGATGGAGTACGCGTTGAGGCTGAGCCCGGCGGGGGCGAGGTGGGCGTCATAGATCTGCGAGAGCCGGCGTGCGGCGCGGCGCAGGCGGAAGCAGGTACAGGGGCTCTGGGTCAGCGGGTCCATGGGCGTGCGCCGGGGTGGGTGCTGGATGATACGTGCATATGCACGTAGTTGGTCAAGCACCAAAAAAGGGGGCCTTTCGGCCCCCTCGGGTCAAGCAACCACCCAGTGAATCGATCAGAAGTAAGCGCGGATCCCGAATGCCACGCCGCGGCCCGGCAGCGGGGAGTAGTCGCGCAGCAGGGAGGTGTGCGGACGGACCTCGCGGTTGGTCAGGTTGCTGCCGTCCAGGAAGACTTCGTAGCTGTTGCTGTCGGTACGGTCCCAGCGGTAGGCGAAGTGGGCATCGACCAGGGTGTAGCCGTTGCTCGGCTCTTCATTCTGGGCGACGTCCTTCTGGCTGCTGTAGCGCACGGCACCGACCGAGGCGCGCCAGCCATCCTTGGCCCAGCGCAGGTCCGCGCCGACACGGCCCGGGGCGATGCGCGGGAGGTAGCCGGTGTTGGCCAGATCCACGGTGTAGTTGTGGTTGTGATCACCGTGCGGGACGGCGATGTCGACGCTGCGGCTGCCGCTGCCATCCAGTTCTGCTTTGACGTAGTCGCCGAAAACGCGCAGGTCCCAGTCGCCAGTGTTGCCTTCGAAGAGATGGAACAGCGCTTCGGCTTCAGCCCCCTTGAAGGTGGCGTCCTGCTGCGTCCACAGGCGGACCGGCAGCGATTCGACCACGCCGGTGTCGGCCAGGTAGATGAAGTCCTTGAACTTGGTCTGGTAGATGGAGGCGGAGAAGTCGACACGGTCGCTGTGGGTGTGGATGCCCAGTTCGACGCGCTGGCCGCGTTCGGTCTTCAGGTTCGCATCGCCGATTTCCAGCGAGCGGGTGGCGATGTGCGCGCCGGCGGCGTAGAGCTCTTCGTTGGTCGGGGCGCGCTCGGAGCTGTCGATGCCGAAGCGCAGGTCGACGGCGTCGTTGAGGGTCCAGATGCCGGCGGCGGAGAGATTGGTGGCGTCGAACGTGCGGGCGCGGTAATCACCGGTCGGGTCCAGCTTCACCTGGTCATGGCGGCCGCCGAGCTCCAGCTTGAACGCGCCGAACTGCTTTTCCTGCAGCACGAACAGGCCGATGTTCTTCGTCGCGGTATCCGGCACGAAGGCTTCTTCGCCCTTGGCGCCGAAGTCGCTGTTGCCGAACTGCAGGCCGAACGCGCCGTCCCAGCCGCCGATCTTTTCCTGCACGGCTTCCAGGCGGCCTTCGATGCCACGGTTGGTGAAGCGCGTGGCCGGCGTGCCGGCTTCGAGTTCGGTGTGCTCGTAGTCGGTGTAGGCGGTACGCAGGGTGATGTTCTTCAGGAACGAGGTCGGCTGGTAGATGCCGCCCTTGGCTTCGAAGCGGTTCTGCACCATGTCGATGCGGACGTCATGCTCGTCACCTTCTTCCTCATCGCCATGGTCGTGATCGTGGTCATGATCATGGTCGTCGTCGGCATGCACGTGCGCGCCGTTGGGAATGCCGTAGTTGGTGCGGTAGGTGCTGGCGGACACACCGAAGTAGCCGTCATCGCCCAGCCAGGTGGCACCGACGCCGCCGGCGCGGGTGCGGATCGAACTGTTGTCCAGACGGCCGCGGCGTGGTTCGTCGGTGTCGCCTTCCTCATGGTCGTGGCCGCTGTGATCTTCCAGGCCATCGATCACCGCGTAGCCGGGAATGCGGTAGTCATCGCCGTTGCGGACCAGGCCGTCCACATGCAGCACGACGTTGCCGCTGACACCGTCCAGGCGGAACATGCCGCTGCGCTCGTCGTTGACCGAATTGCCGCGCAGCTCTGCGCGGCCGCTGAGCGGACGGTCCGGCAGTTCGCGGGCGATGCGGCCGTCGACCACGTTGACCGCGCCGCCGATCGCGCCGCTGCCGAACAGCAGGGTCGCCGGGCCTTTCAGGACCTCGATCTGATCGGCCAGGAACGGCTCGATGCTGGTGGCATGGTCGGCGCTCACCGTGGAGGCATCCATGTTGCCCATGCCGTTGGACAGCACCGCCACGCGCGGACCTTCCTGCCCACGGATGATCGGGCGGCCGACCCCGGGGCCGAAGAAGGTGCTCTGCACGCCGGGCAGCTTGGCCACGGTGTCGCCGAGGGTGCCGGCCTTCTGCTCGTCCAGGCGCTCACCGGCCAGCACATCAACCGGGCGGGCCAGCGATTCGGCATCGCCCTGCAGCGGCGAGGCGGTGACCTTCACGGTGGAGAGTTCGGTCAGGTGGCGGTCGCGGTGGTTGCCGGCATCCTCGGCGGCCATGGCCAGCGAGGGCAGCATCGCGGCGGCAAGGGCCAGCGACAGGGTGTGGTGTTTGAGCAGGAGGGAGCTGGAGCGCATAGGGCAGGGGCCTTCGGTCAATTGTTACAATATATCAATGGTGGGGCGCGCGAATCCCGTAACGGGACGGGGGAAGGGAAGTCAGGGGGAGGCAAGGGTGCGCGTCAGGATTGATGTTATATTATTCCATAACGCTTCGCCGACCCTGCTGGAAGTCATGCCCCTGTTCGCTCGTGTTCGCCATCTGCTGGATCGTTTCGGTGCCACCGGCTCGCTGCTGTGCGCCGTGCATTGCGCTGTGCTCCCGGTGCTGCTGGCCGCTGCGCCATCGCTGGGCCTGTCGGTCTGGATGAGTGACGGCGTTGAGCTGGCGCTGGTGAGTTTCGTCACCCTGCTGGGCCTGTTCAGCCTGGTCTGGGGCTGGCGCCGGCATGGCGCGCTGCGCGCGCTGGGCTTCCTGATCCCGGGCCTGACCGCGTTGTGGGCGGGCCTGTTGTACGGCCCGCTGCACCACTCGGCGGTGCCGCATGCGGTGGTGATGACCCTGGGCGGCGTGCTGGTTGGCGTGGCCCATCTGGTGAATCTGCGCCTGAACCACGGCCACGTCCATGACGCCAGCTGTGCTCATTGAGAGCGCGCATGGTAGGCTTTCCGATCGTGCGCGGGGGCGCCTGAGAGGGCGGCCCCGCCGAACCCGTGTCAGTACGGGGTAATCAGATTTCGCAGCATTCAGACTAAGGAGTTACGACATGGGTAAGGGTGACCGCAAGACCGCCAAGGGCAAGCGCTTCAATGCCAGCTACGGCAATTCGCGTTCGCACGTCGTGAGCAAGGCGGCCGTGGGCGCAGCTGCGCCGGTTGCCAAGAAGACCGTGACGAAGGCGCCGGCCAAGAAGGCCGTTGCCAAGAAAGCGGTGGCCAAGGCCGGCTGATCCAGCCAGGCGGGTCATGAAAAACGCGGCGCTTGCGCCGCGTTTTTTTTTGCCTGCGTTCCGACTGAAGCCGATGCGCGCTCAGCGCAGGGCAGGCAGCAGTCGCTCGGCGTCGCCATCATTGGGCGCCGCTGGAATCCCCAGCAGGCGGGTCAGCAGCGGGTAAACATCTACGTTGTCGAACGGGGGCAGGCGCTCACCCTGTTTGAACGCCGGGCCACGCGCCACGAACACCGCGCGCATGGACGGCAGCGCATTGTCATACCCGTGGGAGCCGCGATCGCCCGGCCCGCGTTTGGCGATGCGCTCGCGGGTCAGGGCATCCCAGCCTTCGTGCATCTGGCAGACGATCGGTGGAATGCGCGGGTTGCTGCCGTACTTCCAGCGCGCCGGCAGGGTCTGGCGCGTCCAGCAGTCGTACTGGGCATGCGCGCCCAGCAGGATCTGCTCGGCCTGCGCCTGCTTGCCCGGCAACGGGGCGAACCCGATCGACTGGCCGACCGAGATGTCCTCGGCAATGGCGGGATCGATCATGTCTTCGGTGGCCACCACCTGGCCGTCCGGCACGCCGGCCATCCCGTGGTCGGAGACCAGGATCACGTTGGTGGCCTCGGCCAGACCGCGTGCCTGCAGACCGTCCAGCAGGCGACCGACCGCGCCGTCGGCCAGGGCCACCGCGGCGGCGTACTCGTGCGATTCCGGGCCGTGATTGTGGCCGGCCTTGTCGACCTGCTCCATGTACAGCGTCACCAGTCGCGGCGCCTGCGGGCCGTGCTGGTCCAGCCAGCCCAGTACCTGATCCACGCGATCGGGCAGGGTCACGGTCTCATCGTAGCCATGCATCTGGCTGGGGCGGATGCCCTGGATCGCCGCCTCACTCCCCGGCCAGGACCACACGGCCGTGCGCACGCCAGCCTTTTCCGCACCCACCCAGATCGGCTCACCGCCCCACCAGCGGGAATCGGCCACCGATTCGCGCACGTGCAGCTGGAATCTACCCAGTGCATCCTCGTGCATGCTGTTGTGGATGATGCCGTGATGGTTGGGCCGCAGGCCGGTCACGATCGTGTAGTGGTTGGGGAACGTCAGCGCGGGATAGGAGGGCGTCATCCATTGCGCCCGCACGCCCTCGTGGACGAGCCGACTGATGTTCGGGGTAATGCCGCGGTCGAGCATGTCCGCGCGCAGGCCGTCGATGGAGATCAGCAGCAGCTTCTGCTGCTGCGCCGGGACGCTCCGGGCGACGGTCGCCGCAGACGCGACAGGCGGGGAAGACGGTGCGGTGGCGCAGGCGGCCAGCGAGAGAGCGGCGGCAAGCGCCAGTGGAAGGCGGACGGAAATCATGACGACATGATAGTGCGTGGCGGTGACGCGTCGAAGACAACCGATGGCATACGCCACCCCACGGCGCATGCCCTGTTACGCGAACAGCGAATCGCGCCGCGCTTCCAGTTGCAGCAGGGCCGCCTTGGTCTCCAGTCCGCCGCCGAATCCGGTGAGCGCACCACTGCTGCCGATCACGCGGTGGCAGGGCAGCACAATCGGCAGTGGATTGCGGCCATTGGCGGCACCGACCGCGCGGCTGGCGGTGGGGTGGTTGATGTGCCGCGCCAGTGCCACGTAACTCCAGGTCTGGCCGAACGGAATATCGGCCAGCGCCTTCCACACCCGCAGCTGGAACGGCGTGCCGTGAGGGGCAAGCGGCAGATCGAAGCGCACGCGCTCACCGCGCAGGTACTCCAGCAGTTGCCCACGTGCACCGCGCAACGCATGGGCATCGCGCTGCCAGTGCTCGCGCCCCTTCGCGTCGTAACGGTTGTTCTCGAACAGGATGTGGTGGATGCCCTGGCTGTCACCGGCCACGGTGAGCGCGCCGATCGGGCTGTCGAAGGTGTCGTAGAGCAGGGTCATGAGGTAACTCCCGAAGACGGTGTGGCCAGATGCCACAGGTGCAGAACGGCGTAGGCACGCCACGGTCGCCACGGCTGCGAGCGGGCCTCGGTGGCGCGTTCGCTCAGTCGCGTATCACCACCGAGCACCTGCTGCAGCACCAGATCGCCGGCCGGGAACGCATCGGGCAGTGCCAGCGCACGCAGTGCCATGTAATGCGCGGTCCATGGGCCGATGCCGGGCAAGGCGACGCAGCGCGCCACGAAGCCGGCCAGCGACTGGCCGGCACGGAAATCGAGCCGGCCATCGACCACCGCCTGCGCAACCGCACGTACGGTGGCCGCACGGGTGCGCGGCAGCCCGATGGTTTCCAGCGGTGCCTGGGCCAGCGCTTCCGGCGAGGGGAACTGGCGGTCCAGTCCTGCCGGCATGCCTTCGAGGGTGGCGCCGAAGCGATCCACCACCCTGCGCGCCAGTGTGGCGGCGGCCGCCACGCTGACCTGTTGGCCGAGCACGGCGCGCACGGCCACTTCAAACCCATCCCAGCCGCCGGGTACGCGCAGCCCGGGGCGTTGTGCGATACCCGTCGCCAGCAATGGTTCCTGCGCGAGCGTGGCGTGCACCATGCGCAGGTCGGCATCGAGATCGAAGATGCGGCGTACGCGGCGCACGATGCCCGGAATCGCACGCGGATCGATCTGGCCCAGGTGCAGCAACAGCTCCGGGCGCCGTGGATCGGCGGTCACGCGCAGCAGTGAGGGGCGCTCGGGCGGCCCGATCACGCGCTGGTAGCTGTCCGTGTCGATCTGCTCGATGCCGGGAATCGCACGGCGGCGCAGGAAACCGAGCATCGCGGTGAAATCCAGTGGCGGACGGTAGCCCAGGCGCAGGGTCAGCGCGCCCTCGGCCAGCGCACCGCGCTGGCGGCGGATCGCGGTCGGGGGCATGCCGCAGCCGTCCACAAAGGCTGCGTTGAAACGGCGCAGGCTGTTGTAGCCCGAGGCCATCGCGACATCGGTGACCGGCAATGCAGTTTCGGTGAGCAGTTGCTTGGCCAACAACAGCCGGCGGGTCGCGTGGATCTGCGCCGGCGCCGCACCGAGCCGGGCCACGAACAGGCGCTGCAGATGGCGGGCGCTCAAGCCGACATGCGTGGCCAGATCGGCCACCGGCTGGTCCTGCAGATAGCCATCGTGAATCAGGGCGAGCGCGCGCTGCAGCGTTTCATTGTTGAGTGCGTCCTGCGCCTCGGGGGCCAACTCGGGGCGGCAGCGCAGGCAGGGGCGGAACCCGGCCGCTGCGGCGGCGGCAGCCGTGGGGTAGTAAGTGACGTTGGACGGCTTCGGCGCCGGTGCCGGGCAGACCGGTCGGCAGTAGATGCCGGTACTGCGCACGGCAGTGAAGAACACCCCGTCAAAGCGCGCATCGCGGGCAAGGCGGGCGCTTTCGCAGGCGGCGTGGTCCAGGGGCAGGGCGGTCTCCATGGGGGCCAGTCTATGCCCGGTGAGCAGCGCTGGCTCGCCATTTTCGGACGCCAATGCCAGCCCCGGGTCGCCCGGTTCAGGACAGGTTGCCGCGCCGCGCCGGTCGCGCACTAGACTGTGCATCTGCGCTGGTTTTGCCGCGCATTCCCCCTCGCAAGGATTCCGGGTTGTCCATGTTGCTCAAGTCGTGGTGGTTGCCGTTGTTGTGCCTGGGTCTGGCCGGTTGCAGCCAGCTGGAAAACCCGGGCAATGTCACTGCCGCCGACAAGGCCGTGCGGGCACAGACCGCCGATGGCGACCACATGGTCTCGATCAACGCCGCCGATGCGCCGCCACCACCGCCGCCCGCGCCCAAGCGCGGTGACCTGAGCTGGCCGGAAGCAGCCCTGGAAAACGGCAAGGCGTGGATCAGCTGCGATACCGACTATGCCGGCGACGCGGGCGATGGTGCGCCGCTGGAGGCATTGGACAGGCCCAGTATCGATGCCGCCCTGCAGCCGTGCGCCGAACGTGGCCTGCTGCGCGTGCGCTATGTGGGCAAGATCAATCCCGGTTTCTCCGAGCTGGTCGCGCGGCTGGCCGTGGTCGCCGATGCCCAGCGTATTTCCCGCCGCATTCTGGATCTGGATTCGAGTGGTGGCCAGGTCGAAGCCGCCATCGTGGCGGGGGATCGCATCGGCGAATCCAACTGGACGATCTGGGTGCGCGAAGGCTCGGTCTGCCACAGCGCCTGCGTGTTCGTGCTGGCCGCCGGCGACAACCGGCTGGTATCGGGCAAGGTGGGCATCCACCGGATGATGCGGATCAGCTCCAAGGCGACCTCGCGCGCCGAGCTCAACCGCGAACTCCATGAGGTCTACGACAACGTCAAGGATTACCTGCAGCGCAACGGCGTGGCCGTGGGCGTGGCCGACCTGATGATGACGGTGCCCAACCGCAGCCTGCGCCTGCTCACCGCCGAGGAGCTGCGTCAGTTCGGGCTGGATGGCACCAACGCGGTGCAGGATGACCTGGAACGGATCAAGCAGATGCGCAAATGCGGCGATGCGTTTGTCCGCCGCAAGGATGCCTTCCTGGTCGCTTTCGATCAGGAGTGCAAGCGCGAAGGCAGTGAACTGGAGGCCGTCAACAGCTGTGGCCAGGCACTGAAGCAGCGCTTCGGCTTCCCGGATGAGACCTGCCCGGACGAGAGCCCGCTGTCGGAGATCGATGTCTCCACGCTGCTGCCGGACACGACGGCACCGGGTCGGCCGGAGACGGTGGAGCAGACCCTCGGCGATGCTCGCCCCGCACCGCCCGAGGCGGCCGAGCGCAACTGACGGAGGACTCACGTCCATCCCGTAGACTGGCAGGCAGTTCCTTCCAGCCAACGGTGTCCTGATGCGTGTTCCGCTGCTGCTGTTGTCCGCTCTGCTGCCTTTCGCCGCGCTGGCCCAGACGCCTCCGCCGCCGGCCACGCCTGCACCGGCCCCGGCGCGCCCCGCGCCCGCTGCCGCTCCTTCGGCACGCCCGGCATTGAGCCCGGCGCAGCAGGCGCAGGTACAGAAGCAGGATGCGGAGATGAGCGCGGCCGCACTGCAGGTCGCCCATCTGATCGATGCCAACCGTGCGGGCGAGGCCTGGAAAGGCGCCTCCGCCGTGGCGAAGAAATCGGTGACCGAGCAGGCCTTCGTCAGTCAGCTCACGGCCGATCGCCAGCGCCTGGGGGCCTTGGCCTCGCGCGGCCAGCCGGTGATCACCCGGGTCAAGTACGCCGCCGGGGCGACCGTGCCGGAAGGTCTCTACATCAACGTCAGCTTCCCCACGCGCTTTGCCAACAGCGCCCAGCCGGTGCGTGAACTGGTCTCCTTCCGGTTCGATGAAGACCGTATCTGGCGGCTGGCCGGTTACAGCGTGCGTGCCGCCACCCCCTGATTGCCGGAGACTGCACAGATGAGTATCGAGATCCAGATGCTGGTGTGGTCGATGCTGCTGGGCATCGTGCATGTGTTCGCCCCGTCCACCCTGATCACCCGTGAACGCGGGGTGGGCTGGAATGCGTCGGCGCGCGATCAGCCGATGCCGGCGCCGAGTCCGCTGGCTGGCCGCCTGCAGCGGGCGCAGAGCAACTTCATGGAAACCTTCCCCTTCTTCGCCGCCGCGGTGCTGGCGGTGGTGCTGACCCAGCGCCAGGACGGGATGACGGCCGCGGCCGTGCAACTGTACTTCTGGGCACGACTGATCTATCTGCCGCTGTACGCCGCCGGCGTGCCGTATGTGCGCAGCCTGGTGTGGCTGGTATCGCTGCTGGGCATCGTGATGCTGCTGTGGGCGCTGCTGTGAACCCGCGCTGGCGCGCCTGATCCAGATCAAGGACGGCGCCGGCGCTGCGGCGTTAAGCTGCGATGGACACGTAACGGCAGGATGGGATCATGCAGTCAGTGGATGTGGTGGTGGTGGGCGCCGGCCCGACCGGGCTGTGCTTCGCGCGCGCGCTGGCCGATACCGGCCTGAGCGTCACCCTGATCGAACAGCAGCCGCGTGCCGCGTTGGCGCAGGCCGCGTTCGACGGCCGCGAGATCGCGCTGACCCATGCCTCCCGCCAGATCCTGGTATCGCTGGGCCTGTGGGCGCAGCTGGATCCCGCCGAGATTTCCCCGCTGCGCGATGCCAAGGTGATGGACGGTGGCTCGCCGTTCGCGCTGACCTTCGCCGCGGACCAGCGCACCGGTGACGACCTCGGTTGGCTGGTGCCCAACCATCTGATCCGCCGCGCCGCCTGGCAGAGCGTGCAGGGCCAGGCCGGTCTGGAGATCCTGGACCAGGCCAGCGTCACGGCCGTGAGCCCGGGTCCGGCCCACAGCGTGGTGACCCTGGCCGATGGCCGCCAGCTGGCCGCGCGGCTGGTGGTGGCTGCCGACAGCCGCTTCTCCTCCACCCGCCGCCTGCTGGGGATCGGCGCGCAGCTGCGTGACTTCGGCAAATCGATGCTGGTCTGCCGCATGCAGATCGAGGTGCCGCACCAGCACACCGCCTGGGAGTGGTTCGGCTATGGCCGCACCATGGCCCTGCTGCCGCTCAATGGCGACCAGGCCTCGGCCGTCATCACGCTGCCGCCGCGGCAGATCGCGGCCTTGATGGCCCAGGACGAGGCCGATTTCGGCCGCAGCCTCAGTGGCTTTTTCGAGCATCGGCTGGGCGCGATGCGGCCGGTGGCCACGCCGGTGGCCTATCCCCTCGTGGGGGTGTATGCCAACGCGTTCGCCGGCGATCGCTGTGCGTTGATCGGCGATGCCGCTGTCGGCATGCATCCGGTCACCGCGCATGGCTTCAATCTGGGGTTGCAGAGCCAGCATCGCCTGGCCGGGCGCCTGCGCAAGGCCGCCGGGCAGGGACGCGACATCGCCGCACCCGCCGGGCTGGCCGCTTACGAGCGCGGGCACCGGCTGGCCTCGCGGCCGCTTTACGAGGCGACCAATGCGATCGCTTCGCTGTACACCGATGACCGTCTGCCGGCGCGGCTGCTGCGCCGGGTTGGACTGCGGCTGGCGCACGGGGTGGCCCCGTTCCGCCAGCTGATCGCGGCCCACCTCACCGGTAGGTGATGACCGTTGGTCGTCACACAGGGTCAGGGCGCGTCGCTGTCGGCGATCACGTGAATGACGGTGTCGGCGAACTGCACCTGCTGGCCCGCGCGGATCTTGCATGCCTTGCGCAGCTCGACCTCGCCGTCGACCAGCACCTGGCCGTCGCCGATCACGGTCTTGGCCTCGCCGCCGCTGGTGACCAGGTCGGCCAGCTTGAGCAGCTGCTTGAGCTCGACGTAGTCGCGGTCCAGTTCAAATTCGAGGGTCTGCATGGAGCGGGTATCCTGGGAAGAGGCGCGGACGTGGGACCGGGCCGTGAAAGGGCGCGTATTGTGCGCCAGCAGGCGGGGCAACGGGATCCATCCCGGAATCTGTATACGTTGTTCAGGAACGATGCGGTATCATCGCCCCCTGAGTGAGTGAATTCTCCTCCGACCGAGCAGCGCCAGGGCACGCGATAAGAAAGGGCGCCCAAAGCGCGGACCATCCCCCTTTTTTATCTCACTGCCTTCCAAAACGGCGGTGTTTCGGAGTTTCCCATGTCCCAAGAATCCCCCGCGCCGCTGCTGTTCGCAGATCTCGGCCTGTCCGACGCTGTGATGCAGGCCGTCGCCACTGTCGGTTACGAAACCCCGTCGCCGATCCAGGCCGCCACCATTCCGGCCATGCTGGAAGGCCGTGACGTGCTCGGCCAGGCCCAGACCGGTACCGGCAAGACCGCCGCCTTCGCGCTGCCGGTGCTGTCCAACCTCGATTTCAACCAGACCAAGCCGCAGGTGCTGGTGCTGGCGCCGACCCGCGAACTGGCCATCCAGGTCGCCGAGGCGTTCCAGACCTATTCCTCCGGCATTCCCGGCTTCCGCGTGCTGCCGGTATACGGCGGCCAGCCCTATGGCCAGCAGTTGTCGGCCCTGCGCCGTGGCGTGCACGTCATCGTCGGCACCCCGGGCCGCGTGATCGATCATCTCGAGCGCGGCACCCTGGACCTGTCCGAGCTGAAGACGCTGGTGCTGGACGAAGCCGATGAAATGCTGCGCATGGGCTTCATCGACGACGTCGAAGCCGTGCTGAAGAAGCTGCCGGAGACCCGTCAGGTCGCCCTGTTCTCGGCCACCATGCCGTCGCAGATCCGCCGCATCGCGCAGACCTACCTGAAGAACCCGGCCGAAGTGACCATCGTCAGCAAGACGACCACCTCGGCCAACATCCGCCAGCGTTACTGGTGGGTGAGCGGCATGCACAAGCTGGACGCGCTGACCCGCATCCTGGAAGTGGAACCGTTCGACGCGATGATCATCTTCTCGCGTACCAAGGCAGCCACCGAAGAGCTGGCCGAGAAGCTGCAGGCACGCGGCCTGGCCGCGGCCGCCATCAACGGCGACATGCAGCAGGCCCAGCGCGAGCGCACCATCGGCATGCTGAAGGAAGGCAAGCTGGACATCCTGGTCGCCACCGACGTGGCCGCCCGTGGTCTGGACGTGGAGCGCATCAGCCACGTGCTGAACTACGACATCCCGTACGACACCGAAAGCTACGTGCACCGCATCGGCCGTACCGGCCGTGCCGGCCGCACCGGTGATGCGATCCTGTTCGCCACCCCGCGCGAAAAGGGCATGCTGCGGGCCATCGAGCGCGCCACCCGCCAGCCGATCGAAGAGATGCAGCTGCCGAGCGTGGACGCGGTCAACGACACCCGCATCACCAAGTTCATGAGCCGCATCAGCGATGTGCTCGATGCCGGTGGCACCGAGTTCTACCGCGACCTGCTGCAGCGCCTGGAAGGCGAGAAGAACGTGCCGGCGATCGAGATCGCCGCGGCGCTGGCCAAGCTGCTGCAGGGTGATTCGCCGTTCCTGCTGACCCCGCCGGTCCGTGGTGCCCGTGAAGAGCGTGCCCCGCATCAGCGCAACGAGCGCAGCAACGACCGTGGCGAGCGTCCGGCCCGTTTCGAGCCGCGCTTCGAGCGTGGTCCGCGCCGTGAAGACGACCGTGGCCCGCGTCCGCCGCGTCCGGAAGGCGACTTCGGCAACAGCGAAGGCGGCGTCGAGCGCGCCCCGCGCCGTGACATCGCCCCGCGCGGTGCCGCCGAGCCGGGCATGGAAACCTTCCGTATCGAAGTGGGCCACGTCCACGGCGTGAAGCCGGGCAACATCGTCGGCGCGATCGCCAACGAAGCCGGCCTGGAAAGCCGTTTCATCGGCCGCATCGACATCCACGACGACTTCTCGGTGCTGGACCTGCCGGCCGAAATGCCGCAGGACCTGCTGACCCACCTGAAGAAGGTGTGGGTCTCGGGCCAGCAGCTTCAGATGCGCAAGGTCGAGCCGGGTGAAGACCTGACCCCGTCGGCGCGTCCGGCCTTCAAGCCGAAGTTCGGTGGCAAGCCGCGTGGTCCGGGCGGTCCGGGTGGCCCGCGCAGCGGCCCGGGCGGCAACGACCGCCCGCCGCGTCGTGACGGCTTCAAGCCGCGCGGTCCGCGCAACTTCTGATCGCCCCAGGGTGATCAACGCGACGCCAGCCTCCGGGCTGGCGTCGTCGTATCCGGCCTCCGCGTCCCGGTCGACCGGTTTCGCACCGTCTCAACAGTGCTGGCCCTAGCCTGCGGATTGGACCATGCTCCAATGGAATGAGTTTCCACATCCGCAGCCCCGGGGGGATCGGCGATGTCTGGAGGTCGCAGGGAGAGTGGCAGGACCGCGATACCGTGTTCGATGCGGGGCCTGACCCTGCGCTTCGTGTTGTTGACCGGCATGGCCATCGGCCTGGTCGGGATTTCCGCGTTGATCCAGGAGCTGCAGGCGGCCTCCACGGCGTGGATCATGGGCCAGAGCCACTGGTCGCGTGGCCAGCAGCAGGCCACTCACGCGCTGTCGCGGTACATCGCCTCGGGGGATGCTGTTGACCTGGGCGCAAC
Source organism: Stenotrophomonas sp. TWI273 (assembly GCF_039674765.1). NCBI lineage: Bacteria > Pseudomonadati > Pseudomonadota > Gammaproteobacteria > Lysobacterales > Lysobacteraceae > Stenotrophomonas > Stenotrophomonas sp. TWI273. Next base: position 15,453 of record NZ_JBDJOA010000017.1, on the reverse strand, counting down.
CCGGCAGGCGCTGCGGGTGCCGCTGGGCGATCTCACCGCCCGCCGTGCCCTCGAGCAGGCCGACCCGGACATCGCCGCAGCACGCCAGGGCTTCATTGAGGGCGGCAACGCCCGCGGCGACATCAACCGTTTGATCCTCTCGTATCGCTACCTGCGCGATCAGCCGTATTTCCGCGATGCGGTACGGCTGTGGCGCGACACCGATGACGATCTGCTGCAACTGGTGGCCATCACCGACCGGGTCCAGGCCGGGCATTCCGCCGGCACACTGACACCGGCGGCGCAGCAGGCCCTGCTGCGCCGGGTGCAGGCGCTGGATGTGGGGATGCAGAACCAGGCGCGTGCGTTCTCCAGCGCGTTGCTGCACACCGCGGCGATGGTGCGCATGACGACCTTCATCGTCGGCGGGCTGTCGGTGCTGGCGATCACCCTGGTCGCCGTGCTGCTGGCGCGACGCGTGCGCAATGACCTGACCGAACAGGAGAGCCGGTTCCGGGCCGCGTTCTACCAGGCCACGGTGGGCATGCTCAAGCTGGATGAGGACGGCGGCATCATTGAGGCCAACCAGGCAATGGCCGATATCCTCGGCCAACGCCGCGAAGCGCTGCTCAGTCTGTCGCTGGCCGATCTGCTGGTGGAGGGCGAGCTGGTCCTGGACGAGCACGGCCGGATCGACTGGCCGCGGCAGCTGCGCCCCGGTGAGCTGCGCTTCCTGCGTGCCGACGGCAACCTGATGTGGGGGCGCTGGAGCGGTACCGTGGTGCACACCCGGGCGCGGGCGCCGGCGGTGTTCGCGCTGGTGGAAGATGTTTCGCAGAACCATGCCCTGGCACGCGAGGTGGAGCACCACGCCAGTCACGACCCGCTGACCGGGCTGATCAACCGCCGCGAGATCGAGCGGCTGCTCGAACAGGCGCTGGTGGCGGTACGGGCCGCGGGCGGCACCCACTCGCTGTGCTACATCGATCTGGACTACTTCAAGCTGGTCAACGACGGGCTCGGCCATGCTGCTGGCGATCAGCTGCTGCGCAGCTTCGCCGATTACCTGGTGGGGGCGGTGCGCGATGGCGACTGGGTCGGCCGCCTGGGAGGCGACGAGTTCGCCCTGTTCCTGGCCAATGCCGGACAGGATGAAGCCAAGCAGGTGCTGCAGCGGGTGGTGCGCACGCTTGGCCAGGTCAGCATCCAGCAGGGCGACGGCGCACCCCGGGTGAGCTGCAGCATCGGGGTCGTTGAGATCAGCCCGGATGCGCCGGATGTGAACTGGTTGATGAGCGCCGCCGATAGTGCCTGCTACGCGGCCAAGGAAGCCGGTCGCAACCGGGTGCACTGCTACAACGAGAGCCGCATGGCACTGGATGAGCGGCGGCGCGAAGCGGAGCGGTTGGCCCATGTTTCCAGCGCGATGGCCGAGAACCGCATGCTGTTGTATGCCCAGCGTATCGAGCGGGTCGGCGATCCGGAGTTCCTGCATTACGAAGTGCTGGTGCGCATGCGCAGCCCGGAAGGCGCGTTGCAGGGGCCGGCCGAGTTCATGGGCGCGGTGGAGCGATACGGCATGGGCATGGCACTGGACCGGCATGTGCTGTCGCTGCTGTTCCGGCACCTGCAGGTGTGCCCGAGCCATGTGCAGCAGCTGGGCCTGTGCAACGTCAACGTGTCCGCGCAGTCGATCGCCGAGCCGAGCTTCCTGGCCTTCGTCACCGATCTGCTTGAACGCAACCGCGGCCTGGCGCGCAAGCTGTGCTTTGAAATCACCGAGACCGCGGCGGTCAGCAACCTGGACCAGGCGCGCGCCTTCATCGATGCGGTGAAAGCGCGTGGCTGCCGCATGGCGCTGGACGATTTCGGCTCGGGGCTGTCCTCGTTCGGCTACCTGCGGCAACTGCCGGCGGACATGCTCAAGATCGACGGCGTGTTCGTGCGCGACATGAACCTGGATCCGGTCAACCGCGCCGCGGTGCGCGCGATCACCGAGGTCGGCCGCGAGCTGCACATGATGGTGGTGGCCGAATGGGTGGAATCGGCGGTGGTCGCCGATCAGCTGGCGCAGATGGGCGTGGAGGGCCTGCAGGGGTATGCGATCGAACGGCCGATTCCGCTGGAGCGGATGACCCAGCTGGCGATACGGCCGGTGGGCGCGGGGCGGCCCTCCGAGGCCTGGCGGGGCGCGCCATGATGCGATAATCCTCGCCGACGACAGCGGACACGGTGTGCGCGGGCGATCACGGGCGGGCAGGGCGCAGTGTGAGCAACGGGGGCGGGTATTCAATCGGGTGGATGGCGCTTGCGCTGGTGCTGCTGTGGCTGTTGCCCTGGAGCCTGCAGGCGGCCCCGCGCGTGGGGCAGGATTTCCTGTTGCTGGGCGGGGCGACCGATGCGGTCACCCCCCAGCGCGCGTGCACCCCGGATGTGCTGGCACGCCACCAGGAAGTGCTGTCCATCCCGGCCCCGGCCGCCGGCTGGTCGGGCAAGCCCCAGGCCGTGGATGTGTTCGGCGTGCTCACCGGCGAGGTCCGCATCAGCCACGGTGACCGCGAGATCTGCGGCAGCATGCACGATGCGCGTACCCGTGATTCGCGTTTCCGTGCAGGGGTCGGGCTGGTGGTGGTGCCCGAGGCCGGCAACCATGAGCCGATCGTGGTCTCGTGGACACGCCCGCTCAAGCCGCGCTGGGTTCCGACCATCCAGTTGGGGGCACCGAGCCCGGTGCAGCAGAACGATACGGCACGGCTGCTGATGCGCGCCGCCTGCATCGCGGTGGCGATCGCGCTGGCACTGTCGGCAATGATGGGGTGGGTCACCACCCGCGACCGCTTGTTCCTGGTGTATGTCGGCGCGTGCGCGGTGTTCGTGCTGTGGCAGGCGGTGCTGGGGGGCTTGAGCGGCTATCCCGAGCCGTGGCTGCCCGTGCACGAACACGCCTCGTGGTGGCTGGTCGCGCTGAGCGCGTTCACCGAAGCGCTGCTGCTGCCCATCCTGTGGCGACTGAACGGCGGCGATCGCCGCTGGCCGCGCTCCCGCCCGGCCCAGCATGCGGTGCTATGGGGACTGGTGGCCATGGGGCTGACCGTGCCTTTGTGGGGGCCGGACGGCCTGGCCGTGGTGTCCGAGCTGCTGGAGTGGGTCTTCCTCACGGGCTGCACGCTGTGTCTCGGCGCAGGCCTGTGGGGGCTGTGGCAGCGCGATGCGCATGCACTGCCGGGGCTGGCCGCGCTGGCCCCCTGGTGGATCATGATCGGGGCCGATGCGCTGGATGCGCAGTGGCTGGTGGCATACCGGATCGAAGCGTTGCAGCTGTCGGCGACCTGGTTCCTGATGATGGCCGCCTATGCCCTGAACCTGCGGCTGGGCCGGCTGCGCCGCCAGCGCGATGAAATGCGCCAGCTCGCCGATACCGACATGCTGACCGGCCTGCCCAATCGCCGCGCCGGCCTGCGCCTGCTCGCCGAATACCTGGAACGGGCACGCCAGGAACCGCATGCACTGGCAATCGGCTTCCTGGATATCGATCTGTTCAAGAACATCAACGATCAGTTCGGCCACGACGTCGGCGATCAGGTCCTGGTCGCGGTGGCGCGCGCGCTGCGCGGCTCGGTGCGCAATCACGACGATGTGATCCGGATGGGCGGCGAAGAATTCCTGGTGCTGTTGCCCGGCGCCGGCCATGCCGCCGCCGTGGCGCGGTTGGAGACGGTGCGCCAGCAGGTGGCCGCAGTCACCCAGACACTCGGCATTCCCGGCCTGACGGTCTCGGCCAGCATCGGCCTGGCCGTGCTCAAGCCGGGCAGTGACGACCTGGCCGGGCTGCTGCGCCGGGCCGACCACGCCATGTATTGCGCCAAGCGCAACGGTCGCAACCAGATCCATGACGGCGAGCGCACCACGACCGCCGGCGATCCGCTGCCGGCCTGAACCGCCGGCACGCGGAAAAACGCAGCAGCGACCGCCTTTTGCCCGATAATGGGCCGATGACAACCCGACTCAACAAGCATATCGCCGACACCGGCTTCTGTTCCCGGCGCGAAGCCGACCGCCTGATCGGCGAACGCCGCGTCACCGTCAATGGCCATCCGGCCGGTACCGGTGCGGTGGTGGGCGAACAGGACGTGGTGCTGGTCGACGGCCAGCCGCTGCGCGCGCGCGAAGCGAAGAAGGCCGGCGGCCGCAAGCACGTCTATATCGCGCTGAACAAGCCGGTGGGCATCACCTGCACCACCGAAAGTTCGGTCAAGGGCAACATCGTGGAGTTCGTCGGCCACGAGCAGCGCATCTTCCCGATCGGCCGCCTGGACAAGGATTCCGAAGGCCTGATCCTGCTGACCAGCAACGGCAACATCGTCAACCAGATCCTGCGCGCCGAGAACGGGCACCAGAAGGAATACATGGTCGCGGTCAACAAGGCCGTCACCGATGAGTTCCTGCGTGGCATGGCCCGCGGCGTGCGCATCCGCGATGAGGTCACGCTGCCGTGCCGGACCAGCAAGCTGGCCAAGTTCGGGTTCCGGATCACGCTGCAGCAGGGCTTGAACCGGCAGATCCGCCTGATGGCGGCCGCGTTCGGTTTCCGGGTCACCCAGCTGCGCCGCGTGCGCATCGACAACATCAAACTCGGTGCGCTCAAGCCGGGGCAGTGGCGCAATCTCACCGATGCCGAGCTCAAAGGCCTGCTGCCCAAACAGCTGGACTGGTGATGCTGTGCGTCACGCCGTGACACCGTACCCGGGCTAGACTGATCCGGCACACGCCACCGCCTGCCACGATGATCAAGCCGTCCAAGCCGGACAACGAAGCACAGCGCCTGCTGGCGCTGCAGCGGTATCAGATCCTGGATACGCCGCGCGAGCGGTCCTTCGATGATCTGGTCACGATCGCCACCGCGCTGTGCGGCACCCACATGGGCGCGGTGACCCTGGTCGACCAGGAGCGCCAGTGGTTCAAGGCGCGGCAGCTGCTGGACGCACCCGAAACCAGCCGGGACATCTCCTTCTGCGGTCACGCCATCCTGCAGCCGGACCAGGTGATGGTGGTCGAGGATGCGCGAACCGACCCACGCTTTTTCGACAACCCGGTCGTGGTCGATGAGCCGCATATCCGTTTTTATGCGGGCGCGCCGCTGCTGAGCAGTGACGGCCTGCCCCTGGGCACGCTGTGCGTGTTCGATGCCGCCCCCGGGCAGCTCAGCCCCGGCCAGCGCGATGCCCTGTCGGCGCTGTCGCGGCAGGTTTCGCTGGTGATGGAGCTGCGCCGGTATGCGCATGAAATACAGCAGCACATGACCGATCGCGCCTGGTACGAGCAGCGCCTGGCCGAGTACAACGAACTGCTGGAACAGCAGAACGCCGACCTGGCCGAACAGAGCCGCACCGACCCGCTCACCGGCCTGCCCAACCGCCGCGCGATGAGCACCGCGCTGGAGGCGGCGGTGGTGGATGCCGATGGTCACCCGCGCGCGACCGCTGTGGCGCTGCTCGACATCGACCACTTCAAGACCGTCAACGATCTGTACGGTCATGCCACCGGCGATCACGTGCTGGCCGAACTGGCCCGGCTGCTGCGCGCGCATTTCGCCGGGCATGGCCTGGCGGCGCGCTATGGCGGCGAAGAGTTCGTGGTGCTGATGCCCGACACGCCGTTGGCCACGGCAGAGCTGCAGTGCGATTTCCTGCGCATGGCGGTAGCCGATCTGCCGCTGGGCCTGCCGTTGACGATCAGCATCGGGGTGGCCGCGCACCGCCACGGCGATGCGATCGAGCAGACCCTGGCCCGCGCCGATGCGGCGCTGTACCGGGCCAAGGGCGAGGGGCGCAACCGGGTCATCCGCGCCGACTGAGGTGCACGGGCCGTATCCGCGGCAGGTACCGGGTGTTGGCCGGTACGCCCGCTCAATCGGCGATGTTGCGTGCCTCGGACGTCGCCAGGAGTTCCGGGTGCTGCACCTTCCGGCGGCGGTTGAGCAGCGGGTGCAGGAACACCGCCCCCACGATGATCGCCACGCCGGCATAGAACAGCGGGGTCAGCTCCCGCTGCTCGCTGAGCAGCACCATCGCCAGCAGGATCGCGTAGACCGGCTCAAGATTGGTCACCAGCTGCGAGGTGTAGGCGCTGATGTGGCGCAGGGCGACCAGCGCGAGCGCGAACGGCAGCAGCGTGCACAGCCCGGCCAGGGCCAACAGCAGCAGGCCGTCGTGCAGGTCCGGGATCACCCACAGGTCGCTGGCCAGGGCCGGCAGCAGGAAGGGCAGTACCGGCGCCAGCAGGGTCAGGGTCAGCGTGCCCGCACCGAGTTCCAGCGCGGTCACGGTGAGCGGGTCGGCATGACTGACCAGGCGCTTGTTGAGTGAGCCGAAGATCGCCACCAGCAGCGCCGAGAGCGCGCCGATCAGGACGCCCAGGCGCATGCCATCGGGCACGCCGCCCACCACCAGCGCGACGCCCGGCAGGACCAGGATCCCGAAGGCCAGCTCACGGAACTGGAAGGGGCGCTTGGCCACCCAGGGTTCGATCACCGCGGTGAACACCGGCGCCAGCGCGATGCAGGTCGCCGCCACCGAAGCATTGGCCAGCTTCACCGCGCCATAGAACGTGAGCCAGTGCAGCGCGACCAGCGCGCCCACACCGCAGTAACCGGCGACCAGCCGCGGGGACAGCTGGCGCAGCCCGCGCCACACGCGCGGCACCAGGGCCAGCATCGCCACCACCAGCAACATGCGCCACCACACCAGCGGCAGCGCGGGCAGGGTGATCAGCTTGCCAAGGATGGCGGTGACGCCCCACAGCAGCACACAGAAATGGATTTGCAGCAGGGCTCTGCGGGTATCGGTCATCGGCATCCGCCTATTGTGCGACAAGCCGCGCCGCGAAGGATGCCCTCCACGCGATCCCGCGCGGGGTCATGGCATTCTGCGGCGATGACGCGCCTGCCCATCGCCCCTGTCCCCGCCGGACTGCCGCACGCCCTGCGCGCCCTGGCCGGCCTCACCGCCGCGGTCGCCGTGGTGGCACTGCTGCTGCAGTACCACCTGCTGCTGCGCACGCCCGGCCTGGGGGCTGCGGACGCGACGCTGCGCTACCTGGGCTACTTCACCATCCTGAGCAACATCGGCGTCGCCGCGGTCTGCCTGGCACTGGCCCGGGGCCGCCGTGAAGGGCTGGCCGGCCCGGTCCCGCGCGCGGCGGTGGCGCTGTTCATCGGCATCACCGGGTTGATCTACGTGATCATCCTGCGTCCGCTGTGGCACCCGCAGGGCGCGCAATGGTGGGCCGATACCGGCCTGCATTACGCGGTGCCCGTGCTGTATCTGCTTGGCTGGCTGGCCGGGCCGCATGGCGGCCTGCATCGGCGTGGGTTGCTCAGCACACTGGCGTTGCCGACGGTCTACCTCGGCTGGGCCCTGCTGGTCGGGCGGCTCAGTGGGCAGTACCCGTATCCCTTCCTGGACCTGGGCGCGCTGGGCATCGCGCTGGTTGCGCGCAATGCGCTGTCCGTGGCAGTGGTGTTCGTCGTGTGCGGTGCGCTGGTGTGGTGGCTGGATGGTGCCTTGGCGGCGCGCCGCCGGAACCGCTAACGCATCAGCTGCCGCCGAGCAGCTGCAGCTGATCGCGCAGCGCCATCGCCGCGCCGGGATTGCGCTGTTTGGCCGCACCGATGAACAGCACATACACCTCGCGCGGTGGCTGCGCGGGGCGTTCGGCGCAAAGGTGGGGAAGGTCCGGATTGTCTTCGCCGCGGGCCCAGCGCATCGCACGCAGGCACCATTGCTCCATGGCCCTGGCCGGGTAGCCGGCGCGCAGGTTGGCGCGCGAGCGCATCAGCCGCGCATAGATGAACCCCGCGGTCGGGTCGGCAAAGCTGGGGTACTCATCCGAGCCACTGAATACCAGCGCTGCACCGTGGGCGCGGGCAGCGGCCAACAGCGCCGGCGTCCATGCGGCGGGATTGCGTACCTCCAGTGCATGCTGCAGAAGCCGACCGTCGATCTTGCGCGGGAGCATGCCCAGGAACTGCTCGAATTCGTCCGCACCGGCGGGATGGCTGTCGCCGAACTGCCAGATCAGCGGTCCCAGCCGGTCCTCCAGCACGCTGATGCCCTCGATGAAGCGCTCGGCGCGTTCACCAACGGTGGTCAGGTCATGGGTCTGGGTGATCGTGCGCGGCGCCTTGGCCGAGAAGCGGAAGCCCGCTGGCGTCTGCTCGCGCCACTGCGCGTAGATGGCCGGCTTCTGCGCACGGTAGAACGTGCTGTTGATCTCGATGCAGCCCAGCTGTTGGCTGGCGTAGGCCAGTTCTTCGCGTTGCGGCAGCCCGGCCGGATAGAACGTGCCGCCGCGCCATGCCGGGAAGACCCAGCCGCCGATGCCGGTGCGGATGGTGCCAGGCGGTGTGCTCATGCGCCGCCCGCATGGTCGGCCCACGGGTCGTAGCTGCCGAACCACCACAGGTAACCTTCCAGATCGCGGCAGGCATAGCCGCGGCCGCCATACGGTTGGTCGGCGATGTCCATGACGATCTGCGCGCCCGCGGCGACGGCGCGCGCATGGTGCGCATCCGGATCGGCCACGATCACGCAGGCGCTCTGGGTCTGCCGACCGCCGACCTCGTCCGGGTGGACGCTGTAGCGGCCCCACTCGCTGGCGTTGTCGACCGAGCCGAGCATGATCATGCCGTGGCCATACACCATCTGGGCATGGTGGACGATATCGCCCTCGGCATACACCGCCTGTTTCTGGAAGCCGAACGCGCGCTGCAGCCACGCCATCGCGGCGTGTGCATCGCGGTAGCGCAGGCAGGGAATGATCGTGGCGGTGGTCTCGGCGGGCGCGGTCATGGCGGGCCTCCTTCTGGCACAGGCGAGCCTGATCCGGGCCGCGTTACCATCGTGCGAAACCGGGGCAGCGACACCCTCGACGCCCCCGCCACACGCAACCGGAGACACTGCTTGAACACATCCTGGATCGGAGGCGCCGTGCTGCTCGCATGCGCACCCTTGGCATCGGCCGCCGTGCCGGCCGAACTGCAGCGGCTGGACGCCACCATCGAACGCGCCCGCACCGAGTTCGACATCCCCGGCATCGCCGTGGCGGTGGTCAAGGATGGCAAGGTAGTGATGGAGCGCGGCTACGGGGTGCGCGAGCTGGGCAAGCCGGATCCGGTCCAGGCCGATACGCTGTTCGCGATCGCGTCCAACACCAAGGCGTTCACCGCCACCGCGCTGAATCTGCTGGCCGAGCAGGGCAAGCTGAAGATGGAGGATCGCGTGATCGATCATCTGCCCGGCTTCCGCATGTCCGATCCGTACGTCACCGGCGAAATGCGCATCCGCGATCTGCTCTCGCACCGCAGTGGCCTGAGCCTGGGCGCGGGCGACCTGCTGTTCTGGCCGACCACCTCCTACAGCAACAAGGAGGTGGTGCAGCGGCTGGGCAAGGTGCCGCTGAAGGCCGGTTTCCGTGATCGCTATGCCTACGACAACATTCTCTACGCGGTCGCCCAGCAGGTGATCGAACAGGTGTCCGGGCAGACCTATGCGGACTTCCTGCAGCAGCACATCTTCACCCCGGTGGGCATGCAAGGCACCCGCTACAACGCCGATCATCTGCAGCCCGGCGACAACGCCGCGGTCGGTCACGCCAAGTACGATTTCAGCCAGCTGCGCACCGTCGCGCCGCTGACCTGGTCCAACAATGCCGGCGCCGGCGGCATTTATTCCAGCGTGCACGACATGGCGCGCTGGATGAACGTGCAGCTGGCCCACGGCACGCTGGAGAACGGGCAGCCACTGTTCACCGCCAAGACCCAGCAGGCGATGTGGCAGATGATTACGCCTCAGGTCGTGCCCGAACCGAGCGTGCCGCAGCTGGCGGCCGCACGGCCGAACTTCGCCGGCTATGGCGAAGGCTGGAGCCTGAGCGACTACCGCGGCCAGAAGCTGGTCTGGCATACCGGCGGCTGGCCGGGGATGGTGTCGCGCGTGACGCTGGTGCCGGAGCACAAGCTGGGCATCGTGGTGCTCACCAACCAGGAAGTCGGCGCGGCCTTCAATGCCATCACGATGGAAGCGCTGGATGCCTATCTGCAGGCCCCGGCCACCGACTGGGTCGCCGCGTATGCCGCTGCCGTTGCCAAGTCACAGGAGAAAGCAGACGAAGGCTGGGCCAAGCACCAGGCCGCACGCGATGCGAGATCCAAGCCGTCGCTGCCACTGGCGCGCTACGCAGGGGGCTACCGCGACGCATGGTACGGCGATGTATTCGTTGAGCAGCAGGGCGGCAAGCTGCGCCTGCGCTTCGGCAAGACCGCGCAGTTGATCGGCACGCTGGAACATTGGCAGCACGATACCTTCCTGGTGCGCTGGGACGACCGGTCACTCAATGCCGACGCCTTCGTGAATTTCAGTCTGGATCCGGACGGCAACGTCCGTGAGGTCCGCATGCAGGCGGCGTCCTCGCTGACCGATTTCAGTTTCGATTTCCAGGACCTGCTGCTGATACCGATCGCGCCCGAGGCCAAGGGCTGAACCCCGTCGCCGGCGTGTGATGGAGGTGAGAGTAAAAGGACAGGCCGCGGTGGGATAATCGCGGCCTGTTTTGTTTTTGGTGCACTGCGATGTTCCGCTGGTTCGAATCGCTGATTCCGGTTTTCCCGCCGATCGATGCGCGCATGCCACCGCGCAAGGTGGTGCCGTTCTATATCCACTATCTGCGCCCGGTGTGGCCGGTGCTGCTGGCCACGTTGATCGCCGGCCTGCTGTTGGCGCTGGTCGAAGTGGCGATGTTCGATTTCCTTGGCCGCATCGTGGACATGGTCGCCGAGCAGCCCGGCAGCGATTTCTTTGCGCGGCATGCCAACACGCTGATGTGGATGGCCGGCATCACCCTGATCGCGCGCCCGCTGCTGGTGTCGTTGCACAGCCTGCTGGTGAACCAGGCGATCGTACCGGGGCTGAGCAACCGCTCGCGCTGGTTGATGCACAACTATGTGGTGCGGCAGAGCCTGAGCTTCTTCCAGAACGATTTCGCCGGCAGCATGGCCAATCGGGTCATGCAGACGGGGACGTCGCTGCGTGAATCGGCCGTGCAGATGGTCGATTCGCTCTGGTACATCATCGTCTACACCGGCACTGCGCTGTACCTGTTCGCGCAGGCCGACTGGCGGCTGATGATTCCGTTGGGGCTGTGGATGGCCGGCTACGCGGTGATCATGTGGTACTTCGTGCCGCGGGCCAAAGAGCGCGCGTGGATCGCCTCCGAAGCACGCTCCAAAGCGATGGGCCGCATTGTGGATGGCTACACCAACGTGCCCACGCTGAAGCTGTTCGCCCATGGCGGGCGCGAGCAGGCCTACGTGGCCGAGGCGATCGACGAACTGGCCACCAAGCACCGTGGCCAGACCCGGGTCACCACCGGGCTGGAAGTGACCATCGCCATCGTCAACGGCTTCCTGATCGTGGGCACCTGCGGCCTGGCGCTGTGGCTGTGGAACGGCGGCCACATCACCGTCGGCGCAATCACCCTGGCCACCGGCCTGGTGATCCGCATCCACAACATGTCCGGCTGGATCATGTGGACCATCAACGGCATCTTCGAAGATATCGGCACGGTGCAGGACGGCATCACCACCATCTCCCAGCCGCTGACCGTGCAGGACCGTATCGACGCCGTGCCGTTGGTGGTCAGCCAGGGCGCCGTGCATTTCGATCACATCCATTTCCATTACGGCAAACGCGGGGGCGTGATCGCCGGGTTGGACCTGCAGGTGAAACCCGGTGAGAAGATCGGCCTGGTGGGTCCCTCGGGTGCCGGCAAATCGACCCTGGTCAACGTGCTGCTGCGTCTGTACGACCTGGAGAGCGGGCAGATCCGCATCGACGGCCAGGACATCGCGGGTGTCACCCAGGAGAGCCTGCGCCGGCAGATCGGCGTGGTCACCCAGGACACCTCGCTGCTGCACCGCTCGATCCGCGACAACCTGCTGTACGGGCGTCCGGATGCAACCGAGGCGCAGCTGCATGCCGCCGTGGCCAAGGCACGCGCCTCGGCCTTCATCGATACGCTGGTCGATGGGGAAGGGCGCCGTGCTTACGACGCGCACGTCGGCGAGCGCGGGGTGAAACTGTCCGGCGGCCAGCGCCAGCGCATCGCGATCGCGCGGGTGCTGCTCAAGGACGCCCCGATCCTGGTGCTGGACGAAGCAACCTCGGCGCTGGATTCGGAAGTGGAAGCGGCGATCCAGGACAACCTGGACGAATTGATGACCGGCAAGACGGTGATCGCGATCGCGCACCGCCTGTCCACCATCGCGCGCATGGACCGGCTGGTGGTGATGGATCAGGGCCGCATCGTGGAGACCGGCACGCACGCCGAGCTGATCGCGGCGGGCGGGTTGTATGCGCGGCTGTGGGCGCGGCAGACCGGGGGCTTCGTCGCCGCCGATGCCTAACCGGTGCCGACGCTGCCGGGGGGTATAGCCGACGGTCAGTCGGCTGCTTCCCGCGTAGAGCCGGGTTCTACCCGGCTGCTCCTGCTGTTGCGTGGCGCAGGCAGCCGGGTAGAACCCGGCTCTACGAAACCCCACAAAAAAACGGCCCGGTTCGCACCGGGCCGTTGCCTGTCTGACGAGGAACCAGGCGGGTTTACTCGATCGGCTGGTCAAGCATCAGCTGGCGCGCGAAGCGCACCGGCGGGGCGCCGTAGGACAGCATCTGATCGTGGTACGCCTTCAGGTTGAACTTCGCGCCCTGCTTGTCCTGCACGGCCTTGCGGGTATCGAAGTGTTCCTGCGCACCGACGAAGTAGGTCGGCAGCTGCGCGGAGGTCAGCTGCGCACGCACCCACTTGCCCGAGGCTTCGCTTTCCTGCTGGAAGGCATCGTGGGTCATCAGGTGCATCGCCTGCTCACGCGTCCAGTTGTCCACGTGCACGCCCTGATCCAGGATCGCGTTGGAGATGGTGCGCAGGTAGAACTTCAGCTGCACCAGGTGGAACAGCGGATCGTTGTCCAGGTAACCCTGCTCCTGCATCATCCGCTCGGTGTAGACCGCCCAGCCTTCGGCGAACAGGCCCGAACGCAGCACCGCGCGCAGCGTGGAGGGGAACTTGCCCGAGTGCCAGCCTTCCAGGTAATGCCCCGGGGTGCCTTCGTGGATGCTCAGCAGGTGGATCATGCGGCTGTTGTATTCGCGCAGGAACGAATCGACCTGCTTGTCCGTCCAGTCGTCCGGGATCGGCGAGACCGCGTAGAAGGTCTTCAGGTTCTTGTCGAGCGGGCCCGGCGAGTCGCAATAGGCCACGGCCACGCCACGCTGGAATTCCGGCATCAGGATGATGTCGACCGGCGAATCGGGCAGGGTCATCAGGTCATGCTTGCGCACGAACTCGGTGGACTGCTCCAGCGCGGCCTTGGCGTCGTCAACCACCTTGTCGCGGGCCGGCTTGTCGGCATAGGCCAGCTCCAGCGCGGCTTCGATGGCGGCCTGCTGCTGCTCATCGCTCGGGTTGGCCGGCAGCGCCGGCGCGCCCGGCTTGTCCTTGAGCACGGTCTGCGCGATGCCGTACATGTCCTGGCGCACACGCTTGAGCTCGGCACGCGCGCGCTCGCCGATCTCGGCGCGCGAGAGCGAGGAGTTCAGCGCGAACTTCAGCTTCTGGTCGTACAGGTCCGCACCGATGCGGAAGTCCCCCTTGGCGTTCGGCACCAGGGTCTTGTCCAGCCAGGTCTGCTGCTCGTCGACAGCCTTCTTCAAGCCCTCGATCGCGGCCTGCAGGCGCTTCTGGTCCTCGGCCGGCAGCTCACCGATGTGCGGGGTGATGAAGGTATCGACGATGCTCAGGATGCCGCGGTTCTGTTTGGCCACCGTTTCGGCATGGATCTTCGGCACGCGGGCCGGGTCCAGGTTCTCGCGGGCCTGGGCGAAGATCTGCGGCAGCTTCTCCATGCGCGCGGTCGCCGACTTCAGGCGGTCGGGCAGCGGGGCGAACTCACGCGCCATCAGGCCGTAGAGCGCGCTGCCGGCCATGCCGTTGTACATCTGCGGGTCCCACTTGGGCGACTGCAGCACTTCCGCGGTCCAGACCTCGGACTGCAGCTGGTTGCGCAGGATCGCCGCATCCACCTGGTTCTCGCGCGAGAGCTTGCTGACGTCGATCTTGTCCAGATCGCCCAGCAGTGCCTTGTATGCGGTCAGCACCTTCTGCTGGCCGGCCGCGCTCAGGTCGTCGATCTCGCTGTCGTAGCGGTGGTCGCCGATCTGCGTGGCGCTGATCGGGGACAGCTGCATCCAGGTGTCGAGGGCGCGCTTGGACAGATCGGCGAAGTCCGCATCGACCGCGGCATCGCCAGCCGGGATGGCCGCTTCGGTGCCGGTGGTGGGCGTCGGGGAGTCGGCCTGCTGGCAGCCACCAAGGGCGGCGATCAGGGCGAGGGCAAGCAGATGCTGGCGCATCGGTGTTCCTGTACTGGGGACAATCCCCGAGCATAGGGCCGATGGCCGCCGTTGTCCCCGTGCCATTGGATTACCATGCGCCGTGAAGATCACCGCTTTTGATGGAGCTGCACTGTGACCGAGTGGAAAGGACGGGCCCGCGCCGGGCTGGCAGGGATGCTGTTGTTGGTCCTGGTGGCCTGTGGCCGCAGCGGGCCGAACTACGCCGCCGATGCGGCCGCCGGGGCCGTGGCGTCCCCCGAGGGCGCGTTCCTGGCGTATGAACACGACATCCGCATCCAGCTGGATGCCAAGCGCATCAGTGAGCGGGTCAAGGCCGTGTCCGCGGCCTGCCAGAGCAACCGGTTCGGGGACTGTGCCGTGCTGCAGGTAGGCGAGGAAGGCGGTGAAACCCGCTCCGGCTCCATCCGCGTGCGCATCGCGCCCAAGGGCGTGGAACCGATCATCGCCCTGGCTGGTGAAGGCGGCGATGTGGCCTCGCGCAACACGCATGCCGAAGATCTGGCCCAGCAGGTGGCCGATACCGCGCTGACCCAGACGCGGTTGCAGAAAGAACACGCGCAGCTGCAGGCGTATCAGCAGCGCAGTGACATGAAGGTGGCCGACCTGTTGGCGGTCTCGCAGCGCATGGCGGAGATCGAGGCGGGGCTGGAGCAGGCCAACAAGGACGCGGCACAGCAACGCCGGCGGATCGACACCCAGCTGGTGACGATGCACTTCGAAGGCCCGGCCGGGCAGCGCAGCCGCAGCGAAATCGGCAAGGCGTTCAGTGAGTTCGGGGCGATCTTCACCACCAGCATCGCCTTCGTGATCCGCGCGATCGCCGCCTTGGTGCCGGTCGGCGTGGTGGTCTGGGCGGTCGGTGCCGTGGTCGTGGCGCTGTGGCGCCGTCGCAAGCGGCGCAAGGCCGCGGCGGCCGCACGCTGACCAGACCGGTGGGGGGGGGGGGGGGGGGGGGGGGGACGCACGGGCGGGCCCCGGGTGTCGAGGCGGAAGAAAAGCACAGAAAAAA